>JAGCRH010000017.1 GCA_017964785.1 Prevotella sp. | reverse complement strand
GTCAGATGGGCACCACAGAAAGAACAGATGTCAGTACGAATGTAATGATGACAAACCTCGCAGAAATCAGCATCTGGGTCTATCTCTGCGCCGCAGTTCGGACAACTCATCTTACCAAGGGGCTGTCCACAGGAAGCACAGAACATGGCATCGGGCTCATTGATCGTACCACAATAAGGACACTGCACCCCATTTGCCGACTGGAATTGCACAGCCTGCTGCTGTTGTACAGCCGGTCTGTCCATCACCAGTTCTTCCCGTTGAAGTACTTGCGATCCCCTGTCGGTTCTTTCCGGATTAAGTGTAATATCGTTCATAAAACTGGTTTTTTAACTTAAGTTTGGCGCAAAGATAATAAAAATTTTGTAAACTAAACAAAAAACCGCCGTAAATTTACATTTACGACGGCATTTTTATGATAAAATCCTATAAAATCATCAAAAATTACCACAATTGGAGCCTTTCTGTCTTCGGAATGAACATTTTATCGCCTTCTTTCACACCAAAGGCCTCATACCACGCATCGATGTGTGGAAGGGCACCGTTGACACGCCAACGACCCAGTGAGTGGGGGTCGCTCTTGGTACGGTTTCGGATCTCCTCCTCAGTGATATTGCCAGCCCATACGCCAGCATAGGCATGGAAGAAACGCTGATCTGCCGTCAAACCGTCCTTCTTCTCGAGGGGCATCAACTTCGTGGCATTCTTATAGGCAGCCCATGCCACCTGCAGACCACCGTGATCGGCCAGATTCTCACCCAATGTCAGGCGACCATTTCCTTTCAGGTCAGGAAGCACATTGATGGCAGAGAAGAAATCTGCATATTTGTCTGTTCGTTCTGTAAAGTTCTTTCCATCAGCAGCCTTCCACCAGTCATGCATATTTCCATCTTTGTCGAAACGACGTCCCTGGTCATCAAATCCATG
Source organism: Prevotella sp. (assembly GCA_017964785.1). Taxonomy (GTDB): domain Bacteria; phylum Bacteroidota; class Bacteroidia; order Bacteroidales; family Bacteroidaceae; genus Prevotella. The sequence goes on along the minus strand of JAGCRH010000017.1, from coordinate 5,207 downwards.
CGTCATCTCGTGACCGATTACCACACCGATAGCACCATAGTTAAAGGCATCATCAGCAGTCATATCGAAGAACGGGTATTGCAAGATACCTGCAGGAAAGCAGATTTCATTCGTCGTGGGATTGTAGTAGGCATTCACCGTCTGAGGGGTCATGTGCCAGTCATCACGGTCAACGGGTTTGCCTACGGTATGATCCAAGCGCCAGGCAAGCCAGAATTTAGCACACTCCTGCATATTTTCGTAATAAGATTTCGCTGTGTCTATCTCCAATTTCGAGAGGTCCGTCCACTTGTCAGGATAACCCACTTTGACATAGAATGTGTTCAACTTCAGCAGGGCATTCACCTTCGTTGAGTCGTCCATCCAGTCCTGAGCGGCGATACGCTCACCAAGGGCAACCTGTAGGTTCTTCACCAGGGTAATCATACGCTGCTTGGCAGCCTCAGGGAAGTATTTCTCCGAATAGATCTTACCCAGTGCCTCACCCATCACACGCTCCACCTGACTGGTGCTACGCTTCCACAACGGATGGTTCTCCTTCCGGCCAGAACGGATACGACCATTAAAGTCGAAACTCTCTGCCACTGTCGCGTCACTCAGATAGTTGGCTGCACCAGAGATAAAGCCCCACTCCATCACGTCACGGTACTCAGCGGGCTTGATACCAGCCACCAGTGCATTGGCACCTTCGAGGAAGGCAGGCTGTCCAACCACCATCTCTTGCAGATGCTTGGTAGCAACGCCCTGGGCATTCATCACCTTCACCAGAGGCAGGTTGGGATACTTCGTCTCAAACTCCTGGAGGGTCATCTTGTTGTAGTTGGCCTCAGGGTCACGGAGTTCGGTACGCGACTTCGACACCTTGGCCAGAGCCGTTTCCACTTTCATGATGTTCTGCATCTTCTTCGTGGCTGCGCCTTTGCTGAAACCAAAGAGTTGGAACATCTTGACCACGTGCTTCTTAAAGGCTTCACGGATATCAGCCGTCGCCTTGTCATTGTCAAGGTAATACTCCTTCTGTCCCAGCGACAAACCACCCTGATAAACGTTCAGGATATTCTGTGTGGCGTTCTTATCGTCAGCACCAAAACTGCAGAAGAAGAACTCCTGTTCGCCGTAGGGCGCCAACTCCAATTGGATATCCAACAACTGCTGGTTGGTCTTGGCTGCCTCCAACTTCTTGATGAGAGGTATCAGGGGAGCCACACCCTCGTTGTTACGACGGGTAGAGTCCATTGCCAACTTGTAGAGATCACTCAGTTTCTGCTCAATCGTTCCCTTCTTGTAAGTGTTACTCTGCAGTTCCTTTAGGATACCATTGATACGTTTGTCGTTGTCCTCCTGCAAACGGTCAAAACTGCCATAACGGGAATAGGCCGCAGGCAGGGGGTGAGCCTTCATCCAACCACCACAGGCATACTCGTAGAAATCATCACCAGGGCGCACGCTCTTGTCGAAGTCTGCCGTATTCAGGCCTGATCCGAGGTTGCCCTGAGCCATTGTCATCAGTGAAATTGATGCCAATGCCATCATTGTTAATACTCTTTTCATTGCTCTAATTATTTATTGATTCTGAATTAATTCCAGTTCCTCGCTGAGTTTCTCCCAGCGTTCCACCTCTTCGTCGAGTGCCTGTTTGGTCTGGGTATATTCCGTCACCAGCACCATATCCGAGGCATTCTCAGGCACCATTAGCAGGTCGTCGAGTTCTTTCAGGCGTGCCTCCATCTTCTCAATCTTAGCCTCCGACTCTTTTACCGCCTTTTCAGCCCGGTTCTTGCGCTTCTGCTGTTCCTTATGCTCCGCATAACTGAGGGCCTTATTTAAGACTTGCTGAGAGGCTTCCTGTTGCGCACCAGATGTTCCCTTACTGGGAATGTTTTGTTCCCACCTTGGGAATGTTTTGTTCCCAGCCTGGGAATAATTTTCCGCCTTCGCACCCAGTTCACTGAGTTCACTTATCTTTTTGGCTTGGAGGAAGTCATAGATACCACCAAGATGCTCTCTTACCTTTCCGCCACCGAACTCATAGACTTTCGTCACGAGACCATCGAGGAATTCTCGGTCATGGGAAACGATGATTGCCGTGCCGTCGAAGGCCTTGATAGCCTCTTTAAGCACATCCTTCGAAGGCATGTCAAGATGGTTCGTCGGCTCGTCGAGAATCAGCAAGTTGACGGGTTCCAAGAGCAGACGGATCATCGCCAGACGGCTTCTTTCTCCCCCACTGAGCACCTTCACTTTCTTATCCGACTCCTCGCCGCCAAACATGAAAGCGCCAAGGATGTCGTTGATGCGCAGGCGGATATCGCCCTTCGCCACATTGTCGATAGTCTGGAACACAGTAAGACTCTCATCCAACAACTGCGCCTGGTTTTGGGCGAAATAGCCAATCTGGACATTGTACCCGATCTTCAACTCTCCCGTAAAGGGAATCTCACCCATGATACATTTCACCAACGTAGACTTTCCCTCACCGTTCTTACCCACAAACGCCACCTTCTCGCCTCGCTTGATGGTCAGCGTCACATGGTCAAATACGGTGTGGGCACCATAGTCCTTACGCACTTCGTCACAGATGACGGGATAATCACCGCTGCGCAGACAAGGCGGAAACTTCAGATGCATCGCAGAATTATCCACCTCGTCTATCTCGATGGGGACGATCTTTTCCAGTTGCCTGATCTTCTGCTGCACTTGAACAGCCTTCGTGGCCTTATAGCGGAAACGCTCGATAAAGTCTTTCATATCAGCCACTTCCTTCTGCTGATTCTCGTAAGCCCTCAACTGCTGTTCACGTCGTTCCCTGCGAAGCACAACGTACTCATTGTACTTCACCTTATAGTCTATAATCTGACCGCAAGAGATTTCCAACGTACGGTTCGACACATTATTGATAAAGGCCCTGTCGTGACTTACCAGCACCACGGCACTCGAACTTTGAGCCAGGAATTGTTCCAGCCACTGGATACTCTCGATGTCAAGGTGGTTGGTGGGCTCGTCGAGCAACAGCACGTCGGGTTTCTGCAAGAGGATCTTCGCCAGTTCGATACGCATACGCCAACCGCCGGAGAATTCCGACGTAGGCCGATCGAAGTCCGTACGCAGAAAACCGAGTCCCATCAGCGTGCGTTCTATCTCCGCCTCATAGTTCTCAGCCCCCAGCATCAGATAGCGGTCATGCTCCGTCGTATATTTTTCGATCAGTGCCAGATAACCCTCGCTCTCGTAGTCGGTACGTTCCGCAAGTTCCTGGTTCATCTTCTCCAGACGCTCTTTCATCCTCGTGATATCGGCAAAAGCCTTCTGAGCCTCCTGCCTGACAGTGGTATCATCCTGTAGGATCATCACCTGCGGCAGATAACCGATACGACAGTCGGCAGGTACACTTACGTTCCCGGCCGTCGGTTTCTGCTGTCTGCAAAGGATTTTCAGCAGCGTCGACTTGCCCGCTCCGTTCTTACCCACAAGGGCAATACGGTCTCTGTCGTTGATGACAAAACTCGCATCAGCGAACAGCGGCTTCACGCCAAACTCCACTTTCAGTCCTTCTACCGATATCATCGTTTGTCAACAAACTTATAATCCTTATACTGTTCAGCGGGGAAACGCAGCATCTCGTCTGTAATGCCACCCGACTTAAAATTGGAAATCTTAATGGTGGTCCAGATAATTGAAATCTTGATGCGCACCCGGATGGGCTCATAACTCTGTCGCTTCACCAATGCATGCACTTCCCTGATACCTCCCTTGACACCTTTCTTAGCCTTCAATGTCAACATCAGTCCCTCCTCATGGTTGGCAATGCTGTAATCAAAGTTTTCTGGCACAAACTTGAACTTGCTCGAATACTTGTCCGACTTGTTGTTCTTGGCATCATGAATCTCCACCTCTTTCTTCTTTTTTTTGATGGTATAGACCGTGGTGCCGTCGTTCCAAGAGTTCATCTTCGCATCCACAAACCTGCTTTTCTTGCCTTTATACCAGATATTTCCCCAGGTCTTGTAGATACCCGTGATGTTCACGTCATAGCGCAGGGTTGCTCCCTGTTCGCCGAAGACCTGTTGGTATGCCTGATTGAAGATTCGCTTGGCCTGTCGCTCGTTCGGAGTCTCCTGAGCCTGTATGGAAACAAGCACCGAAAACAACGACAAGACAACAATTATCATCTTATTTCTCATTTATTTTTCAGTTTCAAGTTGCAAAAGTACACATTTCTCACGGATTATTCGTATTTTTGCAGCATAAATTAACGATTTGTATGGAAAAGAACATCTTTGCGAAACTGATTGCCCAGCAACTCAACCTACAGGAACGGGCTGTCGATAACACACTCGCCCTTCTCGACGAGGGCTGCACCATCCCCTTTATCTCCCGTTATAGGAAGGAACGCACGGGAGGGCTCGACGAGGTGCAGATTGCCGCCATCAGCAATCAGTACGAACGCTACAAGGAGATCCAAAAGCGCAAGGAGACGGTTGTCAAGACCATCACCGACCTCGACAAGATGACACCCGAATTGGAGAAGCGCATCGCTGACTGTTGGGATGCTACCGAACTGGAGGATATCTACCTGCCTTATAAGCCCAAACGTCGCACCAGAGCCCAGGTGGCCCGTGAACAGGGCTTGGAGCCACTCGCCATGATTCTCCTGCAACAGCGGGAGAGTGATCCTGAGCATGCCGCAGAGAAATATGTGAAAGGCGATGTAAAAGATGCCGAGACTGCCATCAAGGGGGCGCAGGACATCATTGCTGAAATGGTCAGCGAGGACGAACGGAGTCGCCAGCAACTGCGAGGTGCCTTCCGTCGTCAGGCTGTCATTACCTCCAAAGTGATAAAGGCAAAAGCCGACAGCGAGGAGGCCGCTAAGTTTAGCGACTACTTCGACTGGTCTGAGCCACTCAAACGTTGTTCATCCCATCGGCTGCTCGCCATGCGCCGAGGCGAGAGCGAGGGCATCCTCCGTGTCAGTATCTCTCCCGATGACGACGAATGCATCGAACGCCTCCAACACCATTATGTTTACGGTAACACACCGTGTGGCAAACTGGTGGCAGAAGCCATCGAGGATGGTTATAAGCGCCTGCTCAAACCTTCCATCGAGACGGAGTTTGCTGCCCTCAGCAAGGAGAAGGCTGACGAAGAGGCCATCCACGTCTTTGCAGAGAATCTTCGGCAACTATTGCTTGGTGCGCCCTTAGGTC
>JAGCRH010000016.1 GCA_017964785.1 Prevotella sp. | reverse complement strand
ATCATCTCCCACCACACGCCACAGTATTTTGTTGGATGAATCCAACTCACGTCATCCAAGGCGCAGGGCTCATTGAGGTTAAGGATGAGATTGCTCGATAGCATATCTCGGGCATCGTCGCTGACCATCACCGTACGCCAAGGCGTCTCACAAGGTGTCTGCATAGCGCCCTTCAAGCCCGTTGCGTCCGGTGTCAGGTGGCTGACGAAGGTGAAAGGCTTCGGGATAGGCCATGCCGAGGGTTTCGGATTGGGTGTATAGGCATTGCTGCCGCCACCGAGTTGTGTGGTGAGTGCCTTGGTCTGCGCATCTACCAGTTCGAGGTGCATTGTGGCATAGTCGGCACAGGCAGCCTCGTGGATATTGATGTATAGGCCATCGTCACTCTTCATTTGCAGTGAAGTCTGTACACCCGTCGGGGAGAAGACCGCCACAGAGGAGTTGCCCCAATTAACAGCCTCCCGCATCCGGTTACGGATTTCGGAGAGTTTCGTCTCTTGAGTCACCTGCTCCTGGGTATCGTAATCGCCAGGGAGCCAGAAAGCCTTGTGGTCGCCCGCCATCGCAAACTCACTGCGTTCCTCCTTGATGAGGAAGTAGTTGAGTTCTCTCTGCTGAGGGAACTCATAGCGGAAGCCGATACCATCGTCATAGACACGAAAACGGATGAGGATGGTACGGTTTGATGATTGTTGCTGTAACACTGCAACATACTCAACATAATGATTACGGATGGTGGCCGTCTCACCCCAGACAGGCTTCCATGTCTCATCGAAGGTAGAGGTCTCCTCTTTCTTGATGGTAAAGCCGTCCATCAGGTCGGTCTCATCCATCCCTTTTGAGGCATGCTTGTCCTTGGCCAGTTCGAGACCGAGGAAAGAAGGTTTCACAACCACCCGTCCCTTATAACTCATCTCATAGACCGGCCGTCCTGTGGCATCGACGGAGAATTTCAGTTCAATGTTGCCATTCGGCGACTTGACGCTGCCAGCGTTTGCCATCATCGGCAAAGCCAGAAGAACAGATAACAGTAATTTCTTCATTTTCTTCCACTTTGTATTATTAATGTGCTGATTTCGTCGTTCAGGGCATCGGCAGCGAGGAGTTGCTCGATGGTGAGGTGCATACGATAGCGCCAGTAGTGACGGGGATTAGCGGGGATGTTGATGCGCTCTCCGTTCACATCCGGCAAACGCAGTTTCTCATCGATACTCAGCCAGTCCTGCAAGGACAGCAGACAGAGCATAGACGGCGAGGTCAGGTGACGGCTCACGATATCCTTTGCCAGCCATCCCGGCAGCGGATGCGGTGCTTCTCCTCCGCGACGAAGGGTTGTGTTGTAATAACTCTGTGTACGTTCTTCATCCTCGTCCCACCACTGACGCAGGGTCGGCATGTCATGGGTGGAAATTGTATCGACACTGCGATACGGGTTATGGGACAACTTACCAAAACGAGTCGTCGGGTCTTTGGGCATCGACTGGATCTCCAATGAGAGGATGCGCAGTTCGTTGATCACCCAAGGCACGCAGTCGGGTACCATACCAAGATCCTCTGCACAGACGAGCATCCGCGTGGCTTGCGTGAGTTTGGGCAGTTTCTTCATCGCCTCGGTGTACCAGAACTGGTTGTTGCGACGGTAGAAGTAGTCGTTGTATAGACGGTTGAAGTTATTCTTCTGTTCCTCACTGAGTTGTTCATAAGCCTCCTGGAACTGCACGGCTATCCGCGGATGCCAGCGGTCGTCACGCTTATGGTCGACGAGGAACAGTCCATCGTTGAACTGCACGCCGTAGGCCTCAATCTCCTCACGGCTCATACCGAGAGCCGGTGAGAACTGTCCCATCAGTCCCGACTTATGTGGTACGGGAATTTCCCAGATTCGGAAGAAACCGAGCACATGATCGATGCGGTAGGCATCGAAATACTGTGCCATCTTCCGGAACCGGCGTACCCACCACGAACAGCCGTCCTTGAGCATTTCATCCCAGTTGTAGGTGGGGAAACCCCAGTTCTGACCGTCGGCAGAGAACGGGTCGGGCGGTGCGCCGGCCTGTCCGTTGAGGTTGAAGTACTTCGGCTCCACCCAGGCCTCGACACCATCGCGACTGATACCGATGGGAATATCGCCTTTCAGGATGACGCGATGCTCCCGTGCATAGGCATGGGCTGCCCGCATCTGTGCATCAAGGTTGTACTGGACAAAGTACCAGAACTGCAATTCCTTCTTACCCTTGAAGGACGGCTTCTGGGTATTCTGTACCGTCGCGGTCTTAGGCCATTCCGAGAAGACGGCTGTGCCATAGAGATCACGATAATAGCAAAAGGCAGCGTATGGCACGAGCCATTCCTTGTTCTGTTCAAAGAACTGTTTGTAACTCTCACGGCGCTGCACAGCAGACCACTCCTGTGCAAAAATCTCACGGAGATAGTCCATCTTGGCCGTAAACATCCGTTCGTAGTCAATCTGAGGCAGGGCGTTCAGTTCCTGGCGCAAGGCTTCGAATGCCTGACGCTTCGCCTCGTCCTTGATGGCAGGCAACTGACGGAAGTCCGTGTATTGCGGATGGAGGGCATAGATACTGATGGAGTTGTAAGGATAGGAGTCCTGCCAGGTCTTGGTCATATTCGTATCGTTGATAGGTAGCACCTGCAAGACCCGTTGCTTGGTCTTATCGCACCAGTCGATCATCATCTTCAAGTCGCCGAAGTCGCCAACGCCGAAACTGCCTTCACTACGGAGTGAGAAAATAGGGATGACAGTACCGGCACCCTTCCAAGGATAGACGGGGAAATAGGCCTGTGTCAGTTCATAGACGATCACCTCGCCCACTTCCATTCCCGGGTAGCAGATCGTACGGTTCGCGCCGTTCTCCCAGACGGGAGTCGCATCCTTGCCCTCTGCCATCGCCACGAACTTGAATTCAAACGTCTGCGGCAACTTGTCTGCATTGAGACTGATTACCCATTCATTACTCTCGTGCTCTGCCATAGGAAGCGCCTGTTTGGTCTCCCAGTTGCCGAGGGCAGCACCACCGCCGACCAGTGCCAGTCGTTCGTCGCCACGCAACTGGGGCGCACGCACCTTGATACGGATGGTCTTACCAAACTCCTCCTGTTCACTCATCTTACACTTACGGGCTGCCACGCACTCCGTAAAGGCAGAAGAATACATGTAACTGTCCTCGGGAATGTCGATCCAGTGGTCATAAACAGTATAACGCACGCCTCTGATGGCAGAGAACTCCAACCGGTGAGGCACGATCAGCCACTCATGGCGCACCTGTTCGTCACCACGGTACACACTATAGTAATAATCCATGTAAGCACTTGTCTTAACCGACCTGCTCAATTCGCAGTTCCAGTGAAGACCGTCGAGCGTCGACATCTTGTACTGCTCTGTCTTTACTGAGGCGGTTTTCCCGTCCTCGTTGAACACGCTTAATACCAGTTCTTCTCCGAAGGTTGTCTGGTATTCCAGATTGAATTGTAACTTCATAGACTGTCCTTTTTATTGATTCTTTGTCGCAAAATTACAAAATAAATCCCGTCGGTGTTTGCACAACCGGCGGGATTCTTGATAATTATCAATGCAAACGTTTGCACCAACCTCGGGCGGAACCGCCTATTTTTTGTCTTTGATGATGAAGACGCAGAGCGATCCGATCAGGAAACTGACACCTGCCACAATCATCATCGTAGACTGATGGTGACCGACGAGCGAGAGGATCGTTCCGCCACAGATAGCAGCCACAATCTGCGGGATGCAGATCGTACCATTGAACAGACCGAGATAGGCACCCATATGTCCGTAGCCCTGCAGGGCGTTCGTCACAAAGGTGAACGGCATGGCCAACATAGCCGCCCACCCGCAGCCAATCAGCAGGAACGGAATGATCTGCAAATACTTGTCAGGACAGAACGGGATGAGTAAGAAACCGATTGCACCCAGAATCAAACTGACGGAATAGGCCAGTTTGGTATTCTTGAAGCGCGGCAACATAGCGGCCCATACCACAGAACCCATTGATTGAATGGCATAGAGGACACCCGTCCAGTTGGCAGCCTCCTGATAGTCGCTGGTAGCGGGATCAATGGTACCCCATACCGTCTCTGAGACGGCATCCACCACATACGTCCACATATAGAGCATGCCTGCCCAGCAGAAGAACTGTACCAGACCGACCTTCCAGAAAGTAGAAGGGGCATTCTTCAGCAGGGTGATCCAGTTGCCAGAGGTTTCGGATTTTCCGGGGTCTCCGGATTCTCCGGAATTATCGGAAATACCATTATACTCTGCATATTCCTGCGGATTCCATTCCTTCACCTTCGATGTGGTATAGAGCACGCAGAGGATGAGGATGGCGGCACCGCAATAGAACGACCAGATGACGGAGTCAGGTACGACCCCCTCAGGAGCCACATTGCTGATGCCAATAGCCGTGAAAACAAACGGGAAGAGGAATCCCACCACCGAGCCGGCATTGCAGAGGAACGACTGGATACTATAGGCCTTGGCCTTCTGCTTCTCGTTGACCATGTCGCCGACGAGCATCTTAAACGGTTGCATGGCCATGTTGATGGAGGTGTCGAGCAACATCAGGGCAATCAATCCGAAGATCAAAGCCGTACCGACAGCCATTCCGAATGAACCGGCATTCGGCAACAGGCACATCACGGCCACAGCAGCAGCGGCACCCACAAACAGATAGGGGATGCGACGGCCAAAGCGCGTCCACGTCTTATCGGAGAGTGTACCGACAATCGGTTGCACAAGGATACCCATCAACGGCGGGAGAATCCAGAAAAAACTCAGGGAATGGGGGTCAGCCCCCAAGGTACGGAAGATACGTGAGATATTTGCACTCTGCAAGGCGTAGGCAATCTGAACGCCGAAGAATCCGAAACTCAGATTCCACAAATTCCAAAAACTTAAATCAGGTTTCTGTTTCATAACTATTCACTTTTCACTAATCACTTTTCACTACTTCGTTGTTCCTCTTATAATCAACCGGGTGCGGACGACCCGTTTTTCTATTTTCTCGATGGGCGACAGACCCTCTACCTTATCCATCAGGATCTCGGCAGCCTCCTCGCCAACCAGATGTCCCCGTTGCTCAACGGTGGTGAGCATTGGGTCACAGGCGATAGCCCGCTGACCATTGGTAAAGCCACAGATGGAGATATCGTCAGGCACCTTGAATCCGGCACGCTTCACAGTATAGAGAATACCGATGGCTGTATCGTCGTTGACGGCAAAAAAAGCATCCGGCCGATGGTCCAATGCCAGGATCTCCGGTGTGATGGTCTCAGCATCGCCACGATTGTCACACACCCGCACAATCTTCTCATCCACAGCCAGTCCGTGTTTCAGGAGTGCATCCACATAACCATTGTAGCGGTTCTTGGATATCTGCATCTGCATGGGACTGCCATAGAAGGCGATGCGTTTGCAACCAGACTCAATCAGATGCGTCACGGCATTGTAGGCCCCCAGATAATCATCAACCACCACCCGACTGGCATTCACACCCGTACAGATGCGGTCGTAAAACACCAAGGGGATGCCCCCATCAATCAGTTTTTGGTAATGGTCATAGTTGTGCGTATCCTTGGCCTGCGACACAATGACGCCACACACTTTGTTGCGATGGAAATTCTCACAGATACGGACCTCACGTTCATATTTCTCGTCGCTCAGTGCCACCATAATATTATACCCGCGCGCGGAAGCCGCCTCCTCGATACCCGTCAGGATGGATGAGAAATAATAATGGGTAAACTCCGGCACGATGACACCGATCACACGCATAGGCATCACCCTACTGTGGCGCAATGCCTCGCCGATGGCATTCGGGTAGAAATTATGTTCGCGTGCAAACGTCTGAATGGACTTGCGCCGTTCCTCACTGATACGGGGAGAATCACTCAGCGCACGTGACACCGTCGCCACGGAAATACCTAATTCCCGGGCGATATCCTTCATGGTCATAGGGGTATCTTTATCCATTTTGTTTGAGTTTCAGGTGCAAAGTTACGACTTTTCACTGTTCACTATTCACAATTCACTCATTAAGTTGATGTATATCAATGCAAACGTTTGCACTATTCTAATAACGATTTTAAAGAAAAAAAAGTATAAGGTAGGCGAAAGATTTATAATTTTGCACCGTAAAATCATGTCTAATTGTAAACAAAACGAATAAAAGTATAATAATTAACTCTAATTAAATGTAATGATGAAGCAGGTAAACATTCAGATTCCGCTTAGGATGCTCGGCCTTTTGTTAGGCTTGTTCCTATCGGTAGGTGCCTTTGCGCAAATTGACGTCAGAGGCCATGTGAAAGATGCTACAGGCGAAGACATTATCGGTGCCACCGTCCGCGTTGCAGGTACACAGACCGCAACCGTGACAGACTTCGAAGGAAACTTCGCGCTGAAGGCAAACCAGGGTGCAGACATCACCATCTCGTTCATCGGTTACCAGACCGCTACGGTGAAGGCTGCACCGACTATTGAAGTAACATTGGAAGACGACCAGACCGTCCTGAACGACGTGGTGGTCATCGGATACGGTGTCGCACGAAAGAACGACCTGACCGGATCGGTCACCGCTCTGAAGCCAGACTCCAAGAACAAGGGTGTTGTGGTGAATGCCCAAGACATGTTGGCCGGTAAGGTGGCCGGTGTCAACATCACCAGTAACAGTGGTGAGCCCGGTACCGGTTCAAAGATCCGTATCCGTGGCGGTTCATCCCTGTCAGCATCCAATGATCCTCTGATTGTCATCGATGGTATCCCCATCGACAACAGTGGTGTTGCCGGTGCCCCCAATATTCTGTCGACCATCAACCCGCAGGATATTGAGTCGTTTAACGTGTTGAAGGATGCCTCTGCCACAGCCATCTACGGTAGCCGTGGTTCTAACGGCGTCATCATCATCACCACCAAGAAGGGCCGCGTCGGTGCCGGTGTTCAGGTGTCCTATGCCGGCAGTTGGACATGGAGCACGAACAAAGGTCAGCTCGACGTGATGGACGGTGACCAGTTCCGTGCCTACATTACCAAACTGTATGGCACCGACCATGATGCCTACCGTGCCTTAGGTACAGCCAATACCGACTGGCAGAAAGAGATCTACCGCACGGCCTGGTCGTACGATCATAACATCACCCTTTCGGGTGCCATCAAACAGATTCCTTATCGTCTGTCACTGGGTGTGACCGATCAGGAAGGTACATTGAAGACCTCTGATTTCAATCGTTACACGGTCTCCCTCAATCTGAATCCGACCCTGTTGGATAACCATCTGACACTGAACCTGAATGCCAAAGGCATGTACGCCCGTTCGCAGTATGCCAACACAGGTGCCGTCGGTGCTGCCGTCAGCATGGACCCGACACAGGATCCTTATTCATTCACTTCTCAGAGGAGCAAGGAGATGTTGGGTGACAACACCGACCTGATGCTTTATAACCTCGGCGGTTATTACCAGTGGCTGGGCTCGGGTGCTTCACTTAACGACGAACAGTGGCCACTCACCAAGTTCAAGGATGCTACCAGCAACCCGCTGTCACTGCTCACCGAACAGAGTGAGGTGGCTCACAGCCGTTCTTTCATCGGCAGTGCCGACGCAGAATATAGAGTTCATGGTTTCGAAGACCTCCGTCTGCACCTCACGTTGGGTATCGACATCTCTAAGGGTCGTCAGTATACCAACCAGTTGTCCAGTTCTCCTGCCTCTCCAGGTAGCATGTACTACGGTAAGAGCGGTTACTGGCAGAAGACCAAGCGCAACACGACGCTGAGTGCATACGCTCAGTACTACAAGGACTTCAACAAGAACCACCACTTCGATATCATGGGTGGTTATGAGTGGCAGCGTTTCTGGAGCAGTGAGATCACTGACAAGCCCCGTTACTACCCGATGACCAACAATGACGTCAACCTTCGTGGACAGATGGCCGACTATGAATATGCTGACGACAACAAGTCGTATAAGACAGAACATTATCTCGTATCATTCTTCGGACGTATGAACTATACGCTGATGGACCGTTACATGGTGACGGCTACCGTCCGTGATGACGGTTCTTCACGTTTCAAGAAGCACTGGGCCGTGTTCCCTTCTGTGGCTCTGGCCTGGAAAATCAAGAATGAGGGATTCCTTAAGAATGTGGATGCCCTGAGCGACCTGAAACTCCGTCTCGGATGGGGTAAGACCGGTCAGCAGGACGGTGTATCCGACTATGGATGGATCCATACCTATTCTAAGAGCGTAGGTACCAACGGACTCTATCCCATCTATGGTGACGGTATCCTGTATCGTCCTGACAACTATACCGACGACCTGAAGTGGGAGACCACGACCACCTATAATGTCGGTCTCGACTTCGGCTTCATGGATCAGCGTCTGACGGCCAGCGTGGACTACTACTACCGTAAGACCACCGACCTGTTAAACTATGCCAAGGCTCCGGCCATGTCGGGTTATAAGAATATGATGTGGCAGAACATCGGTTCTCTGAAGAACGTAGGTATCGAGGGCACCATCAGTTGGAAGGTCATCCAGAAGAAAGACTGGTTCTGGCAGTTGGACTACAACGTGACCTGGAACAAGAATGAGATTACCGACCTTGAGGGTGTATCCAGCAATGGTTCTCCCGTTGAGACCGGTCCTGGTGCCGGTGGTGGTACTGGTAACTACGTCCAGGCCCATCAGGTAGGCTACCCCGCCAATTCCTTCTATGTCTATCAGCAGGTTTACGATGCCAACGGCATGCCTATAGAGAACTGTGTGGTAGACCGTAACGGCGACGGTGTCATCACACCCGATGACCGTTATCTCTACAAGAGCCCGACGCCTCCTGTGACGATGGGTCTCTCCTCTCGTGTGGAATACAAGAACTTCGACCTCGGCTGTTCTTTCCGCGCCAGCATCGGCAACTATGTGTTCAACGATGTGCTTCGCGGTTCCAGCAACGTCGGTCCTACCGGCGGCTGGGTACAGCAGGCTTACATGGCCAACCACCTGACGGCAGCCCTGGAGCGCAACTGGCAGACCTGGGAACTGACTGCCAACCAGTCAGACTACTATGTGACGAACGCCTCGTTCCTGAAGTGTGACAACATCACGTTGGGTTACACCTTCAGCAAGTATCTGAACGGCCGCGTCTATGCGACAGCATCCAATGTGTTCACTATCACGAAGTACGACGGTCTGGATCCTGAGATTGGCAATGGTGTCGATCAGAACATGTATCCCCGTCCGTTCTCTGTTATCTTAGGTCTGAACCTGAATTTCTAAAAATAATAAGGAGATAAAGTTATGAAATATATCATTAAGAATATCATTCCCGCAGCCGCTTTCGCACTGACACTTGGAATGACCTCGTGTGTGAAAGACCTGGATGTGGACCCGATAGACCCCAACCTCTCCACGGAGACCAGTGTGGACGGTCTGTTCCTGAAGTGCTACGCCAACCTTGCACTGCCCGGTAACGGTGGTGCCAACGGCGACTCTGATATCGACGGCTATGATGGCGGTACCGCCGGTTTCATCCGTCAGTTGTGGAATTCCAACGAACTGCCCACGGATGAGTCCATCTGTTGTTGGGGTGACCCCGGTATTGCCGGTTTCAACTTCAACCAGTATGATGCCTCCCACCCGATGATGCACATGTACTACTACCGTCTGACCACAGGTATCAACTACTGCAACAGTTACCTGAACGAGGTCGGCGACGGCGGTGATGCCCAGATGAAGGCTGAGGTACGTTGGGTGCGCGCCCTGCAGTATTATATGCTGATGGATGCCTTTGGCAATATCCCCTTCACAGAGTCACTCTCCAAGCCAGAGCAGATCTCCCGTCTGGATGCCTACAACTGGATTGAGAAGGAACTGTTGGAGATTGAGCCAAACCTGATGGACGCCAAGGCCATGAAGTCTACCGATAAGGACTATGGTCGTGTCACCAAGGGTGCCGCCTGGATGTTGCTGGCCCGTCTGTATCTGAATGCAGAGGTCTACACAGGCACCGCCCAGTGGGATAAGGCAGCCTTCTATGCCAAGAAGGTGATTGACAGCAATTACAAACTGAACACTGTCGGTGTCAACCAGTGGAGTGCCTATCAGATGTTGTTCATGGCCGACAACGGTGAGAGCGACGCTGCATACGAGGCCATCTTCCCCATCCTGCAGGACGGTTCTACCACCACCAGTTGGGGTGGCACACTCTTCTGCATCGCCTCTACCTTCGACGGAAACATGCACGCTAATCCCAATGACGACACAGCCACCAACAACACGACGGAGGCATGGGGTGGTAACCGTGCCCGTCCGGAGCTTGTCAAGAAATTCTTCCCGCTGGGAGATGCTCCTGAGGCACAGTCGTACGATATGACTACGGCTGCCGGTGACGACCGCGCCCTGTTCTGCAGCGAAGGTCGCACCCTCGATGTCGAGAAGACCACTGAGTTCACCAACGGCTATGCCGTCGCCAAGTGGACCAACTTCCGCAGCGACAATGGTGCCACCAAGAACGCCCAGTTCCCCGACACCGACTTCTTCCTGTTCCGTCTGGCAGAGGCCTATCTGACCTATGCAGAGGCTACAGCCCGTCAGAACGGCGGTACCACGACAGATGAAGGTACTGAACTGATCAACAGTCTCCGTAGCCGTGCCCACGCCTCAACGAGCAGCACCAACTACACGTTGAACGACATCATCGACGAGTGGGCCCGTGAGTTCTATTACGAGGGTCGTCGTCGTGTCGACCTGATCCGTTTCGGACTCTATGGCGGTAACAACAACTACAACTGGCAATGGAAGGGCGGCGCCTACAACGGCACCTCGTTCAGCGCAGACCTCAACATCTACGCCATCCCCTCCAATGAGATTGCTACGAACGAAAAACTGGTTCAGAATCAGGGTTACAAATAAACAATTAAATGAATACAGACATGAAAAAGATGATAAAGTCCGCATTACTGCTGCTCTGCAGCGTATGCATCCTGACGGCTTGTGAGGATGACCGCGACTCCAATCCTACGCTCCAGAAGCCCGCTGGCGGCGCACTGGTGCTGAACAAGCCTGCCATGGCCGATAATGTGGTCTACGACCTGGCCAACTCATCGACCATCAATTTCACGCTCGGCAGTCTGCCCGACTACGGTTTCCCCGCCTATACGAACTATACGCTGGCCATGTCGATCAATGCCGACATGAGTGGTGCCGTGGATATGGCCACAACACCCTATGCTTCGATTGAGGTGGATGCTGCCACCATGGCCGCCACCCTGACCGAGATGCTGACCAGTGCCGGCAAGACCGATACAGACTTCCCGATGGACCTCCCTGTTTACTTCCAGGTACGCGGCAACGCCATGCAGTATGCCGGCAATGCCATCGAGGGCACAGAGGTAATCTCTAACATCGTCGCCCTGAACAAGGTTCATCTGGTTTACTCTCTGCCTCCTGTCACCACGCCTGAGAACCTGTATATCACAGGTAACTTCAACGGTTGGGATTGGAACACCAGTCTGCAGATGGTTCCCTGTCACAGTGGCACGAACGTATTCTGGCACATGGTATGGATCGACGAGAGCGGTATCAAGTTCAACGCCAACAAGTCATGGGACGGTGGTGAGGTAGGCTACAGCCAACTCAACTCCATCGAGGGCGACCTCGCCGGTGACATTGTCGAAGGCGGCGGCAACATCGCCTCTTCGAATCCCGGATGGTATCTGATGATCATCACGACCTCCGTATCCGGCCGCGACATCGTGTACGACGCCCAGTTCAATAAACCTGAGGTATGGCTCATGGGTACCGTGACGCCTACTGGTGGCTGGGATGAGTTCATGGACGGCTGTCTCTTCGATATCCCGACGACCTCCGACGGACAGTTCGTATCACCTGCATTCAGTAATAACGCAGCCGAGGACAGTGGCGTACGTGCCTATGTGAAGGTGCCCGGCTTCGACTGGTGGAAGACAGAGTTCATGGTATTCGACGGTAAGATCGTCTATCGCGGTGCTGGTGATGACCAGGAGCGCGTGGCAGGTGCCGCCGGTCAGAAACTCTATCTGAACTTCGGCAACGAGACTGGTGAAATCAAGTAATAACCCCTAAAAGAAACGGATATGAAAAAGTTAGCATATTATGTGTCACTCGCAATTACAGGCCTTCTCATGACGGCCTGTAGCGAGGACTTCAAAGACTGGGCTAAACAGCAGACCTATGGTCAGGAGGATGCTATCACCATCCCTGGCTACACGGCTTCTGCAGCCAGTGCAACGGGCATCGACCTCAATGCCGTCGAAGGCGAGATCGTACAACTTGTCAGCCTCAATGGAGGTGCCCTGCCTGAGGGTTATTCCCTCAGCAATGTACGTATGGAGATCTACCCATCAGAACTTGACGGTGCTCAGAAGACCATTCTGAATGCAGTCTCCAGCGATGGTTACTTCTTGAAGGAAGACCTGCAGACAGCCGTTGTCGGCTACTATGGTGTCCGTCCAACGCCGCGTCCTTTCTATGCACACGTCTATGTAGATGCTTTCAAGGATGGTCAGGCCGCGCTGATCGATGCCGGAGAGATGAACTTTGAACTGACGCCGATCGCACCCACCATCGAAGATGTGTACTACGTGACCGGTAACATCAACGGATGGAAGAACGACAACACCGACTATGCCGTCAGCAATGGTGGCAAGGATCCATATGAGAATCCTGTCTACGTGGTTGTCATCCCTGCCATGAGCGACGGTAGCAACGTAGAGTTCAAACTGACGCCGAAGTCTGGTCTTGGCGGTGACTGGAGTGAGTGTATTGCATCAGACCAGCAATGGGGTAAGTTCAACTACCATAATGTCGGTGACAACTTCGTGATTCCCGCTGACGGATCGGCCTACTACCGTGTCATCTTCAACATGCTTGACCAGACATGGGAAGCCACACCTGTTCCTCTGATTGAGAATGCCTACTACTATGTAGGTGCCGCAAACGGCTGGGGTGGTCAGGACTACAAGATGGTCAATGGCGGTGGCGATGTCTATGACGATCCTGTCTTCACCGTGACTGTTCCCGCACAGGGTGGTGACCACTGGTTCAAGATCATGCCAGAGTCAGCCTTCTCACTTGGCAGCATCTGGGATAGTCCGACAGTGGTAGGTGTCTATGAGAATGGCACATCCGCCCTCGAGGGTATGTTTATCGTCGACAAGAATGGTAACGACCAGGCCGGTAGCGGTGCCAATGCATGGTGCATCAAGGAAGGCGACAATCCTGCCGACTTCTACCAGATCACCATTAACATGATGAATCAGACCTACACCATCAAGCCTATCGTCATTGCGGCTCAGTATTATGTCGTTGGCGGCGTACAGGGATGGAGCGACAAGGACAAGACCTGTCTGTTCACTCCCGAAGGCAAGAACGTGCTGTCGTACACCACAAAGTGGACAGGTGCATGGGATCTGAAGGTATGGGATGCAGATGGCTTCGGCAACTGGGATGTTGCTTGGGGATGTGCCGTCGACGGTGACAACTCTCCCAACGGTGCCCTCATCAACAGCGGCTCACAGGCTATCTCAGCCCCCTCGGCAGAGTACTATACCTTCACCATCGACATGAACACCCAGACCTACACCTGGACGAAACTCGACAATCAGTCTCCTACTGAGTATGAGAGCATCTCGCTCATTGGTGAGTTCAACGGCTGGGGCGGTGACTTTGACCTGGAACAGGTGACACCGCACAACTGGTACGGTGTGTTTACCCAGGAAAGCGACGGTCAACTGAAATACCGTGCTAACCACGACTGGTCTGTCAACTGGGGCTATGGCTCTGACATGGAATGGAACGTGACCGAAGAGTTCAACAAGATTGGTACAAATGGTGGCGGCAACATCTGGGTGCCTGCCGGTACCTATGCTGTCTATCTGAACGATATCACCAACTCTATGTTGATCGTTGCCCAGTAAGACAAGACTGCAGACGAATGCCTCGCATGCAAACGTTTGCACAATGTAACTGATGGAAAAAGAGCCGTTTGGAATATACCCAAGCGGCTTTTTTTATACCTTTGCACCGGAAAAGGAACAACAATCACTATAACAGAAACGATGAAGCAAAGACTTTACACAACAATGATTGCCCTCGTCGCCGCCATCACGGTGTCGGCTCAGGGTTGGCCGCAGGACTACAGCGGCGTGATGTTACAAGGATTCTTCTGGGACTCCTTCAACGACACCCAGTGGACACGACTGGAGAAACAGGCCGACGATCTGGCCACCACCTTCGATCTTGTCTGGGTGCCGCAAAGCGGTAACTGCGGTGGTACGTCGATGGGCTACGACGATCTCTATTGGTTCAACCAGAACAGCAGTTTCGGCAGTGAGGCGGAACTGCGCTCGATGATCAAGACCTTCAAGGCGAAGGGTATCGGCACCATCGCCGACGTGGTCATCAACCACCGCAAGAACGTAAGCAACTGGGTGGACTTCCCGAAGGAGACCTACAACGGTGTGACCTACGAGATGGTATCGACAGACATCGTAACCAACGACGATGGCGGCGAGACGAAGAAATGGGCCGATGCTAACGGCTACAGTCTCAGCACGAACTACGACACTGGCGAGGGCTGGGGCGGTATGCGCGACCTGGACCATAAGAGCGAGAACGTACAGAAAAATGTGAAGGCCTACCTGAAGTTCCTCATCGAAGACCTCGGCTATACAGGATTCCGCTATGACATGGTGAAAGGTTATAGTGCCAGTTTCACAAAGATGTACAATGAGGAGGCCAAGCCTCAGTTCTCCGTCGGCGAGTGCTGGGACAGTTCAAACACCATCCGCAAATGGATCGACGGTACCGAGAAACAGAGTGCCGCCTTCGACTTCCAGTTCCGCTATACTGTGCGGAACGCCATCAACAAAGGCGACTGGACCTATTTGAGCAAGCAGAACGACGGTAACTGGCCGCTCGTGAGTAAAAACTACGAGAGTGGGGCCTACCGTCAGTATGCTGTAACCTTCGTAGAGAACCACGATACGGAGAAGCGCGCCAACGCCGATCAGGACCCCATCAAGAAGGACACCCTCGCAGCCAACGCCTATCTTCTGGCCATGCCTGGTACACCGTGCGTGTTCCTCACCCACTGGAAAGCCTATAAGCAGGAGATTGCCAATATGGTGGCCGTACGTAAGGCCGTCGGTATCACCAACACCAGTAAACCGGTGGATATGGCTTCGAACAAGGACTACTATGTCGTGCAGACCACAGGCACCAACGGTAAGTTGCTCTGTGTGGTGGGCACCACAGCAGCCACCTATGAGCCGAAAAGCACTGAATGGAAGAAAATCATCAGCGGCTACCACTACGTCTACTATGTCAGCGGCATCGAGCCGGAAAGCATTGTCTTCCCGACATTCGCACCCAGCACCTTCGAGAAATACGACATTACCGTTTACGTGAATGCCGATCAGGTGGGTTGGAATGCCGTGAACTTCTGGACGTGGGGCGGTGATGGCAGTCATGCGCCGAAGAACGGCAATTGGCCAGGCGACAAGGTGACGAGCACCACCGAGATAGGCGGCAAGACATGGTACACGCAGACCTACACGATGAACGAGGAGTTCGATGCTGTGAGTTTTGTGTTCAGCACAGGCTCAGGCAGTCCGCAGACCGTCGATGTGACAAATATCACCACTGACAAATACTTTGAGATATCCGCCTCGAAGGACGGCGAGAAATACCTGGTGAATGATGTGACAGAGAACTACGCTTCAGGCATCAGTCCGATATTCAACGCTGTCGCCAATGACGGTAAGGTGTATACATTAGACGGACGGTTGGTGCGTACCGACGGACGACTTGACAACCTGTCTAAGGGCATCTACATCATCGGCAAACGGAAGATTGTGATTCGGTAAGATTCAATTGACATAGAGGAAGGAAGAACGGTTTCTGATTCTGAGTCAAGATAAGCGACTTCGCCAGTTTTACGGGGGAGAATCACGGGGACAGGCTATGATATGGTGAAGGGCTTCAAGGGCGAATACCCCAAGTTGTATAATGAAGACAGCAAGCCTCGTTTCTCTGTGGGCGAGTGCTGGGACGGCACGAATACAATCCGCAAATGGATCCTGCGAGTATGTCGGTGAGGCCAAGAACGGCAACCAGGTGTGGAAATGGACATGGGACGGCACCAAACAGAACAACACTGCTGCCAAGCAGCCGCAGAAGATCATCTTCAGCAATAATGGGGCACCCCAGACTGCTGACCTGGGTTATGACAACGGCGGCTACTATAACAAGGACGGTCTGCAAGGCAACGTCGTCAGCGCCATCCACTCCATCATCACAGACGATAAGACCGCTTCCGTCTACACCATAGACGGGCGACTAGTAAGCACGGATGGAAACGTCCAGCAACTGCCGAAGGGCCTCTATATCGTCAATAAGAAAAAGGTGATCGTGAAATAATTCACGATCACCTTTTCTTTCCTTACTATGAAAAAATTCCTCAAATTCTTTGGAGTTTCGGAATTATTGTGTATCTTTGCGCAATAAAACTATTTTTCACTAACGAAACGACAAAAACTTATAGCAATATGAAGAATATCCTGGTTACTATTGTCGGCTTACTTATGGCCACAAACACCTTTGGTCAGACCACGTGGACATCGCTCATCACCAATGGCGATTTTGAGGGGGATGACTTGTTTAGTTTCTCAGTAAAGGAAAGTCGCAATGGGAATACACCTGAGCTTTATTCTCCCGTTGTTATTGAAGACCCCTTGGAAGCAGGCAACCATTGTGTAGAGGTTTACGTACGTAGTTACGACGAGTCTGGTGAGGTAGATGAACTTCAAGAGTACGACACTCAGTTCTTCATCTCGGCACCCGAAGAAATCCCTGCCGGAAAGATGTTGAGATTAACCCTGAGAGTAAGGGCAGATGGCTCTACCCTTATGAGAACACAGATCCATGCTGACCCAGGAGACTACATCACCTATAATCCCTTTGGCGACATAGATGTCACAACAAAATGGCAGACGATTGTCCTCGACGAAATTCAAATACCCCCCGGCAGTTCTTGGGTGAGTCCTTCAACGGGTCTCGGCGTGCGTACCGTCGCACTTGACTTGACAACGAACCAGGATGGTGCCATGTTCTATTTCGACGATATCGTTTTTGAAGTGATGGACGGTCCGACTTTGGACTTTTCCAATGCGATTGAACTGGTTACCAATGGTGACATGGAAGGTGAGGATGGCAGTTGCTTCTATAAGAAAGATGACAACCAGAACGTCATACGTGCGACGATAGAAGACGGCGTTGGCAAAAACGGTTCACGGGGAATCATGGTACAGACTGTTGACAATCCAACCAACAGTTGGGACAGCCAGTTCTGGATCCTCTTGAATAAGAAATTGCCTGCCGGCACGATGTATCGTGTAGAATTCGACTATAAAGCCAGTAAAAGTGCAACGGTAGCAACTGAGGCACATAATAATCCGACTAACTACATTGACTGGGGATTGCTCGGCAGTATTTCCTTCACAACGGCATGGAAGCATTTCGAATATGAGGGGACTGTCACTGATTCACAAAGTCCGGCGAACAATCCTCTCTGGTCCATCGCCTTTACCTTAGCCTCAAATGAGACTTCCACTAAATTCTATTTTGACAATATTAGTGTGGTGGTTCCTGAGGCTAGCGTTCTTATCGACCCCAACGGAAGCGGTACAGCCCTTGTCGAAAATGGAGATATGGAAGGCGATAATACCAATTGTTTTTATAAACAAGAACAAAATTTAGACAATGAACAGATCAGGCATCCTTTTATTGAAGACGGCATCGGCGTGGACGGGAGTCGTGGAATCATGGTACAGTCGGACAATGAACCTCCGCATGCTGGGATTACCCGGTTCTATATTCAGATGACAAAATCGCTCCCTGTTGGCACTTCATATCATGTCTCATTTGACTACAAGGCCAGCCAACAGGCGAAAGTATCCACAGAAGCCCATAATATGCCTGGCACGACCGTTTATGAGGGAATATTAGGAGACTTGAACTTTACAACGGAATGGCAGCATTTTGATTTTGAAAGTGTCATAACCACCGAACAAAGTCCGCAGAACAATCCTTTCTGGACGATTGCATTCAATCTTGCTGAGGAGCCGACTGCCACCACCTATTACTTCGACAACATCGTTATTGAAGAATTGACGCAAGATGTTTCTGTAACGGCAACACCGACAATCACTCAGGAAGACAATACGCTGACCATCAGTTGTGCTACCGAGAATGCCACCATCTACTACACGATGGATGGCACAGAGCCGACAGAGAACAGTGACCAATACACATCGCCAATAACGCTGACACAGGACTGTATCGTCAGTGCCATGGCCGTAACGGGAGGTATGCTACCATCCAGCATAGCAACCTATCAGGCTGTAGTAACTATATCTGGCCCTGAGCCTGTTGTCGTCAATCTGATTAGCAATGGAGACATGGAGGGCGAAGATAATGGCAACTTCTATACAAGATATTATCCCAGTGAAGCATCACCCGCAACTATTTCAGATGGCATGGGTGTGAATGACAGTCGTGGCGTGAAGGTAGAAGCGAAAGTTAAGCAGGAAGATGTTTGGGATCATGAGTTTTGGATTGTTATGAATCAGCCTGTCAGCGATGGAACAAAGATTAAGTTCTCTTTCGACTATCGTGCTGACAAGTCTTCAAGGATATATATATCAACACATTGTAATTCTTTTGGTGACTTTATATGGGATTGGACAGAACCCTATATCTATCCTACTGAGGAATGGCAGACCTATACCTATGAAGGGGTTGTCACCTCTCTTGTCTCAAGCGATCAGAAGCCACTTGCTCGTATTGACTTCAATCTTAATGAATTTGCGGATGCCAACACCTATTACTTCGACAATGCGAAGTTTGAGGTGTACTTGGAGGATCAGTGTCCGAAACCAACCTTTACTAAAACAGACAACACAGTGAAGATTCAGAGCCCGTTTGATGCCACGATATACTATACACTGGATGGCTCAACACCAACGACAAACAGTACCGTTTACACTTCTCCCCTTGCTTTCGAGCAGGATGCTACCATCAAGGCTATTGCCGTCGTGGAAGGCTACGAGACATCTCCCGTGGCGACATACGAATTTGCATTCACGGCTGCTGGCCCAGAGCCTTACGCTGTGTTGAGCGACAACAACCATATACTGACGTTCTACTATGACGAGAACAAGGCGGAACGCAACGGTATGGATGTCAAGCCAACCACCTATACCTATGAGGACGATGAAATCAAAGACCTCATCACGCCTGACTGGTACGACTATCGTGACAGCATTCAGACCGTTGTGTTTGATGCTTCCTTCGTCAACTGCACCACGCTCACCAGCACGGCATTCTGGTTCTTCGGATGCATCAACCTCACCACGATAACGGGCATCAGCAACCTCAAGACAGACAACGTCACGGATATGGGATACATGTTCATCGGCTGTGAGAGTCTGGAAAATCTCAATGTCAGCGGCTTCAACACCTCGAATGTCAAGACCTTCTACGCCATGTTCGCCAACTGCTCATCGCTGAAGGAACTCGACATCACCAACTTCAACACGGCGAAGGCAACCCACACGAACGGCATGTTCTATAGTTGTTCCGAGTTACAGACCATCTTCGTTGGCGAGGGATGGAGCACAGCCAACGTGACTGACGGCAGCGACATGTTTACGGACTGTAATGCTCTCGTTGGCTGGGAAGGCACACGCTATGATGAGAACCGCGTGGATCCAGCCTACGCCCACGTCGACGGCGGCACAGTTAATCCTGGCTACTTCACGGACAAGGCCGTCATGGATAGCCTCAGGAGCAGGTTGTCTGACAAGATTATGCAACTTGACATGGAGACCAACGAATGTGAGTTATTGCTCCAGAGCAAAGACCCGGAGGGGGTTTCCACCCTATGGCAGGACATTAATGCTATCAGGACTGCCATCGAGGATGTGACTATCCAAACAAAGAGAGCAAAGATAAAGCCCGAGTTTGACAAGTGCGAGGATTATATCAACGACATAGCCCGCAAACTGGCTGAGTTACGCTACATGATAGAGAACTACAACGACACGCCAGAACCTGAAGCCCCAGAACCATACGCCGTCCTGAGTAACAACAACACCGTGCTGACGTTCTACTATGACGAGAATAGGGCAGAGCACAATGGCATGGATGTCGGGCCGTTTTCTGATTACGAGAGTAGAGGATGGCATAATAATTGTGAAAGCATTACAAGTGTTGTGTTTGATGCCTCTTTCACAAACTACGCTTCATTGAATAGTACTGCCCACTGGTTTAATCAATGTAAAAACTTAACTACAATCACGGGCATTAGCAATCTCAAAACTGACAACGTGACGGATATGAGTATGATGTTCCAAGATTGTTCAAGTCTTACAAATCTTGATGTGAGCGGATTCAAGACCGACAATGTGACAAGCATGTGGAATATATTTGCAGGTTGTTCTAATCTGATAAGCCTTGATGTAAGCAATTTCAACACCTCCCACGTGACTAAGTTGTTCGGTATGTTCCAAAATTGTTCTAATCTGACAAGCCTTGATGTAAGCAACTTCAACACTTCCAACGCAACAGATATGAATTTTATATTTTATCGCTGTTCGGGTTTAACGAGTCTTGATGTAAGCAGATTCAAGACAGACAATGTAGAGAGTATGGGATGGATGTTCGCTGATTGTATAAACCTGACAAGCCTTGACGTGAGCGGGTTCAAGACCGAAAAGGTTACGAACATGAACGGCATGTTTGCTGGTTGCTCTCAATTAACAAGTCTTGATGTGAGTGGTTTTAAGACAGACGAAGTGTCAAGGATGGGCAGTATGTTCGAGGGCTGCTCCAGCCTGATAAGCCTTGACCTGAGCAATTTCAATACTTCCAAAGTAGAGGATATGGAATATCTGTTTGCGAATTGTTCCTCCCTCGCCAGCATACAGGCAGGAAATGCAAACATTATGGCTGCACAATATCAGGAAATTGGCAACCCGAACCTGCTGGTTTATGTGGAGGCTGACTCTCTGGCACCACAAGGTATACAGAACGTCGTAGTCAATGGCGTGGCTAAGGAGATTGTGCTCACGGATGCTACATCTGGCAACAACAATTTCTTCTGTCCAGAACCGTTCAGAGCCGAAAGGATCAGTTACACCCGTAACTTCCAGCAGCGCACGGAAATCGGTACGAGTCGCGGTTGGGAGAGCCTCACCCTGCCCTTCACCGTGCAGACCATCACCCATGCGACACAGGGACAAATCTCCCCCTTCCGTAACGATGCCAGCAACAAGCACTTCTGGCTCAGGCGGATGACCAGCAACGGACTCACCTACGCACAGACCATCGAGCCGAACGTACCCTATCTCATCGCCATGCCTAACAGCACGGACTACTTCGACGAATTCAACCTCGCAGGGCGTGTCACCTTCTCGGCAGAGAACGTGGAGATCCCAAGAACGGAGTTCGGCAGGTACGCGACCAACGAGATACAACTCGTTCCCACCTTCACGCGTGTGGCTGCATCGGACAGCATCTATGCCCTGAATGTCGGCAAAGCCCAAGAGGGCTGGGTCGAAGGCAGCGTCTTCATCAAGAACTCCCGTGAGGTGCGTCCCTTCGAGGTCTATTCCAAGCACCTCAGGACGAATGCCCGTCCTCGCTTCATCCCCGTCAATGCCAAGATCAACATTGAAGATACAGGCATCAACGATGTGGAGATGGACGCTACGGAAGGCGACTGGTACACCATCGAGGGTTACAAGATGCAGAACGAACCCAAGAGAAAGGGCATCTATATTAAGAAAGGTAAAAAGGTGAAAAAGTGAAAAGGTGAAAAAAGTAGCCCGACGCGTGCGTGCGTATACTGGGCAAAGAGAAAATTAACCCGCTCATCCCGCCTATCCCACACCTAAGTAAAAAATCTTACGTGTGGGATGAGCGGGATAGGTGGGATAAAAAGTGGATATGACAAGTATACGCGCATACGCGCGAAAGTATCACAGATTTTTGTCCCAGCACTTGGGATTTTTGCTACGACAGTACTAACGAAAATTACGACGGTACTATTTTTTGCTACGACAGTACTATTGATAATTACGACGGTCGTATGATGCAACGGATGACGAACCAACAGTGCATGAAGAACGTGCTGATACGTCCGTAATGACTCTCCATCACCCTGTAGCGCTCCAAGAGTGACTCGCGGTGGTGGAGTGTTGTTTGTCCCTCTTCGGTATAGTTGACCACGACCATGTGGAGGTTCAGAAGAGGGACATTCTCCTTGGCAGCAGCCTTCATGATGCGGATGCACCAGTCGACATCGGCGGAATAGCGGTATTTTTGGTTATAAGGCGTAGCGATGGCGAAGTCGGTACGGGCATAGAAGGCCTGATGACAGACAAGCATACCGTGACGGAAAGACTTCCAAGTGAGGTGTTCAGGGGGAGCAAGACGACGATGATGCAGGAAACGGCCCTCGGCATCTACAATATCCGTATCGCCGTAAAGGACGGCGGGAGATTGTCCATTGAACATTGAACATTGAACATTGATTGAGGAGACGGTATCTGGGGCAGGTAAGAAGTCACCAGCATTGAGGAAACAGACATAGTCGCCATCAAGGGAGCGGAGGCCCTTGTTCATCGCATCGTAGATGCCTTTATCGGGCTCAGACATCAGCAACACCTTATGTCCGTTGTTGGCGGCATTCGAACGTTCAATATAGTCGTTGACCATCTCCAGCGTGCCATCCGTCGAGGCACCATCGATAATCAGATGGGTAATCTCAGGATAATCCTGCCCGAGTACACTATCGAGGGTGCGCTGCAACACCTTCGCTGCCTGATAGGTGATGGTGACGTAGGTGATCTTGATCATAGTCCGTAGTGCTTAAAGGCCATCGCCTGCTGATAGATATCGAGGTATTTGAGGGCGACACTCTGCTGGGAGTAGTTCTGCACCACCTTCTGGACGGCATGCTGGCTGAGGGACTCATAGTCGGCCTCGGTGAGTATCCAGCGGATGCCCCGTGCCAGATCCTCCGCACTACGATAGTCGGCGACGTAGCCATTCTGTTTGTGGTCGATCTCTTCGGGGATGCCCCCTACCCTGAAACCGATACACGGCACGCCACAGGCCATCGCCTCCATGATGGTGTTAGGCAGGTTCTCCGACAGCGACGGTAGGACAAAGACATCGGCGGCATTATAGATATCCACGATACGATGCTCGTCACTGACATAGCCGAGGGGGAAGGTCTCGAAAGGCAACTGGTCGGCCACCTCCTCAGCATGTCCGCCAAGGATGACGACACCCAACTGAGGGGTCTCTTCCAGCAGGCGACAGGCCTCGATGAGATAGGTCATACCCTTGTTACGGTTCGTCACACGCTGTGAGACGAAAAGGATCAGTTTCTTGTCGACAGGCAGTCCGAGCCGTTGACGGGCCTCCTGTTTGTTACACCTATTATATATATGTGTATCTATCGGGTTGGGGATGCTCGTCATCTTATGTCCCTTTAACAACGCACTCGACTTGGCTTCTTGTTCCAGCCAGTGGCTACAGGCCACAAAATAGATGTTCCCATCTTCCAGCAGCCGTTGCTTCTTGCGCCATACACGCTGGGCAAGTTTACAGTCTCCAGGCAATAACCGGCACGACTTACACGCAGAGGTAAAACTCCTGCATCCCAATGTCAGATGACAGATGGCCGTCGCAGGCCAGATATCGTGCATGGTCCATACAACGGGTTTACCGCTTTTCAGGATTTTCTGGATACCGGTGAGCGAGAGCATACCCTGATTGATCCAGTGGAGATGAATGACATCGGCCTCCTTAAATTCCGGAAGGCCGGTAATGTCAGAACCCGTGTTGGCAAGATCGATCTCAAAGAGATGTCTCCGTGAAAAACGACTACGGACGAAGATGACTAACCGTTCCCAGAGGAAATGCCAGTGGAGCAGGGGTGACTTCGGTAATCCGACGACGGTCAGAGAGTCGCTCTCCTTATCACGCACCAGCATCTTGGCCTTCACACCATGGTTGTTGAGGGCCTTCATCAGACGGTTGGCAGCCACAGCCGCCCCACCCGTCCGCTCGCTGGTATTGACAATCAAGACTCTCACGGCGGCAGCAAACTATTCACTATTCTTTTTTCTTCCGCTTAGCCTCTTTTTCAGCCTCCTTGGCCCTACGCTTGGCTTCCTTGGCTGCTTCTTTCTCTTGTCTCTTTTGTTCTTTCTCCAATTCCTTTTCGCGCTTCCGCTGTTCTTTCTGAAGTTTCTTCAGTTCCTTAGCACTCTGTTTGGCGGCCTCTTTCTCACTGGCAGCCTCTTCCTTCGCGTTCAGGGCTTCATTCAACTTGTCACGGAGCATCTGCTTGTCGAAGGTAAACACATGGCCGAACATACCTACGGAGAGGATCTGGTCTTCCCCCTTCAGGCGCACGTGCGTGGTATTAAAGAGGTAATAGTTGTCGACTTTAAGTTTGGTGTTCAGGGCTGTCTCTACGGTCTTCACGACAACGCCCTTGCCCAGTTTGGCAAGAATATTGTCGCCCAGTTTATCGACGGCCTCCTCTTCCACAAACTCGTTGACGGCCTCCATCATGGCATCCTTGTGTTTCTGCTTGTCGGGCACGGTCAATGCCATGAGAATAGCCACGAGCAAGACGATAATAACTGCTAATAGTTTCTTCATATCTTACACCTTATTTAATTTTTTTAATTTGCCCGCAAAGGTACTGCAAGTTTTGCAAAAAACAAAGAAAAATGAGTAATTATTTAGTGTTTCCGCACACAATCGCTTGATTTATGTCAAGAATGATGGGTTTTTATACACTTATTTTATGAAAAGTATTGCAGGTTACTCAAAAAAGATGTATCTTTGCATCGTCAAAAGGTTAATAGATTGTTTTAGGTTAGTAGTAATATTTATAGTTTTAGGTTTTTAGTTATTGGTAAGAGAAAGTTTTCAGCTGTGGATAACAGGAGGCAATTGTGAAATTCCCTTTTAAACTTTCAAATTTTTAGCCGTAAGGCTGAAAATTTCTTTTAGAGAAAAGGATTTTTAGTTAAACATAGGCTTTTTTGATGCT
>JAGCRH010000015.1 GCA_017964785.1 Prevotella sp. | reverse complement strand
TCTCTCCAAACAGATGCGGGCCTACCAGGACACCAGCAACGATATAGCCCAGCACCACCGGCTGCTTCAGAAACTTAAAAACGATACTGACTACCGCGGCCGTAATCATCAAAACATATAAATCTTGTACCATACAGAAAGATTCTCCGAATGCTATGCTTTATAAACTTCTTCACCATCAACGATGGTGGCAACGATATTGGCCTGATGGGATAAGCCTGATCTGCCAACTCCTTACCGACATAACCAACCTCCTGCTCATACAAGCCAGGAGCCGCAGAAGTCCTCTGTCGAACGTTATTTCACCTTTGTCATTTGGAAGGTGGCGGTATAGGTGGTGCCGTCCTCGCGCTGGCGCAGGGCCGTCCACTTCATCACACCGTCCTTGATGCTCTCTATCTCCCACCACTCGCGCAGTTCCTCGCTGTCAGCAGTCTGCTTCCAACGGGTACAGAGCAGGATGCCGTCGACGAAATATTCGGCAAGCACGTCGTTGTTATTCACCCACTCATCGTCGACCTTATTATAATAGATATAGGTTCCGTCGGCTTTGTACTCCCAGCGGTGCAGTTCGCCGTCGGTGTGCTCGTCTTCCTCGCTGGTCACCTTGCCTTCCCACGTGCCGACGATGTCCTCTTCAAAATCGTTGTTGATGCGGATATAGCGTTCATTGTCATATACCTCATTAATAACCATTTCACCATCTATATAGACTTTCCAATCAGATTTCAACATCATGTCCTTGTCTGTAATAGAGTGAATGTCTGCCACCGTGATATGTTTGGTATACTCATTTTCGAATGCAGTGAGCGTCACATTATTGCCATTGATGACGACATCGGCTGATGCATGGTTGCTCCAAGAGTCGCTATAGTAATCAGAAAGACTACCGTATGCCTTCGTCGGTGACAGGAATGTAATGACGGCCTTCAGGTTGGTGGGACACGGCTGGCCGTCCAGTTCTTCAACCATCCACTTGCCGATAATCTTCTCAGCAATATCGGACTGTGGTGCGGGGTTGTCGTCGTTCGAATCACACGCTGTGAAAACACTTGCGCCGCAAACAAGGATGGCGGCGAGCATCCAATTCATCATCTTTTTCATAATTGTATCTTCTTTTTTATTATGGTTACTTGATTGCCTTAAACTCCTCGCCCTTGTCCTGAATGACCTTTAACAGGGCATTGACGGCGGTAAGGGGCTCGTTGAAACTCTTCAGCAGGGCCTCATAGTTCTGGCAGTCGGTCGGGCTCATGCGGTCATGGATGACGCGGAAATCGCTCTCACCCTCGAAGCGCAGGGCGACGGAGGGCAGGCTGTTGCCAGCGATGACACTGGTGATGAACTTGCCTTCGGCCTTCACGCCGGTACTCTTCTGCATCACGTTGAAGGTGACGGACTGGTTCAGCAGGTCGGTCCACGGGTCCATCGTCTCCTTGAAGGGCTGCTGTTTGCGACACTTCATAGCATTGCCGACAGCCTTGAGGCATTGGCCTACGTCGAGGATGTCGATGTCGAACAGCAGGTCGTCGGTCACGGTCAGTTCAATCTTGTCCGTACGGCTGTTGAAGGCCTTCAGCAGCGTGTAGCAACCCTTCCATATCGGGGCGATGTCGCGCAACTCGCGCAACTGCTCCAACTCCTCGGCGGTATAGGGGTTGGTAAAGTTATGACCCTTGATGCTCATCACATTGTTGCCGTTAATGCCGAGAGAGGCACTGAATTCCACTGTGTGGTCGGCATGGTGAATGAGGGTGCAGGCGGGCATCTCGTAGCGATCGGCCTTCTGTGCTTCAGTGAAGAGCGTAGCCTTCCACTCGCTACACTTCAGCGAAATATATTTCTGGCCGCCGGTAGACTCTAACGACAGTTGTCCCTTCATCACCAGTTCTTCGTCTGCGTCGTTGCCGGTTTCGGAGCGCAGCAGTTCCATGTCTATCGTATGGGGGAACTGGATGGCGACGGGGATTCCGTATAAATTGAAGAGGAAGATGATGACACCGTCGGTAGCGCCGCTGAACTTCATTTTCACCTTGGTTACAGCACCTGATGTCGCATTTTTGCAACTGACGGTAAATGTGCCGTCGTCAGCGGCTACATAGTCGGCCGTGTCCTTGCCTGTCGTGAACTCAAGAGTATTGTTGTTTAAGACGACGTCGGCATTCAACTGAATGAAATCCTTGGCAGTGTCGTTCGGGATGTTGGAGTTGGCCAGTGCCCAGCGAGCCTCTTCAGCCTCGGGCGTGTCAAGGGAAATCATTTTTCCAAACTCCGGTTTTGAAATGATATCGACGAGGATATTGACAAGTTGTGGCTTCAGGGCTTCAATCTTCATCTGGTCGATGAATTCGGTCAGCAGATTGACGGCCCTCATCGTCGGATCGAGTTTGATGTACTGCTGCGATTCTTGAAGCATCTTCGACAGTTGTGCCTCGAAGTTCTGACGGTCGGGCGACAGGGTGGAGAGCGTCTCCTCGATGTCAGCGGCCTGCTCGACATTGGCCTTTTCAAGCGTACCGGTATAGTCGCCGTTGCTCATCGTCACGCTACCGTCGGTGTAGGTCAGACTCGTGTTGGAGACATCGGTCATACCGTCGCCATAACTACCGCCATCGGCACGGGTGCGGGCCAGTGCATAACTCTCACCTGTGACAGGATCGCTGAGCAGGATTCTGCCGTCTTCGAGCAGACGCCATTTGAAGCCGGCATCCTCAGGACCGCCATAGACTGCCAGAGGATCGTTGCTGATGTCGTCGTAAACTCCTAAGTAGATGCAGCCGGTATGGTCGGCATTGGCCTTCACGGCCAGCAGCACACGGTTGAAGGGTACGCCGGCCTCAGTGACGCCGTCATATTCAAACTCGTCCCACCATAGGCCGACAAGGCTCTGTTCCAGGACACTCATGTCTTTAGAGGATGGATTGTCCTCATTTGTGCAGCCAGTCACGCCCAACAGGAGTACTGCGGCTGCAATCATTGCAAAGATTTTCTGTTTCACATTTTTTTATATTATAGGTTAAAGACTTTACCTTTTTAGTTTTTACTTGGTGCCGCCGCCTAATGCGATATAGAGGGCGATGACGGCCTGCGCACCGTTATACATGTTCGAAGCCTCATTGAGTTGGGCAGAGAGCAGGCGCTCCTGTGCGGTGAGCACTTCGAGGTAACTGGCCTTGCCAGCGTCCATCAGTTCATGGGTGCCGAGGTAGGCCTCGTGCAGCACCTCCACCTGACGGTGGTAGTAGTCGTGCTTCTCGCGGGCTGCCATACAGTCGGCCATGGCCTCGTTCACTTGGTTACCGGCATCAACGATGGTCTGCACATACTTCTTCTTCAGGTTCTCCTCAGTCAGTTGGCTTATCTTGTAGTTGGCATTGATCTGGCCACGGGCGAAGATGGGCTGCGAGAGTGAGCCGATAACCTGCCACAGCAGTTTGGCGGGGTTGACGAAACCACTATTGTTGCTCCAGCCAAGTTCTCCCGACAGCGTGATGCTGGGATAGAAGGCGGCACGGGCGGTCTGCACGTTATAGAATGCCTCCTCCATATAGTAGTTGGCAAGGCGGATGTCAGGACGGTACTCCAGCATCATGGCGGGTATGCCGATTTTCAGGAAGTCCTTGTCGAACATACGCTTCCCTTTTGCGTCAGAATGGTACTGGTCTTCTGCATACCACTTGGCGCGCTCGATGTGCTGTGGAGTGATGCAGAGCAGGCTGCAGATTTCGTTCTCAGCAGAACGGATGTTGCGCTTAATGGTAACAATCTGTGTCTTCACGTCGAGCCATGATGACTCCTGCTGGCTGACGGCAGTCGAATACGCCTGGCCGTTCTCATAAAGTGCCTGCTGCGTATCCAAAGAGGCTTTCCACAGGCTGTCGGTCGAAATGAGGATGTTCAGTTCGCGGTCGAGCAACTGGAGATAGTAGTATTCCTGGGCAATGGTCGAGATGAGGTTGGTACGTATGGATTCCTCAGTTATCTTTGCCTGCATCAGAGCGGCCTCGGCAGCACGTTTCTTATTGGTGATGGAACCAAACACATCGATATCCCAAGACACATCCAGCGGCAGGATATAACTCTTCGTGGGCGTCGCACCGTCGAAACTGGAGAGCGATCCCTGCGGCGAGAAGTAGAGCGACGGCAGGTAGGCCAGTTTCTTCGTCCTCAGCGATATCTGGCTCTTCTCGATATTGATACGGGCAGAATTCAGGTCGGTATTGCTGGCAAGAGCCTGCTCGATGAGTTTCTGCAGTTGCGGGTCGTTGAAGAACTCGCGCCATGACATCTGGGCAATAGAGGTTTCGCCAGTTGTCTGGACGTCAGCCGTCGTGCCGAACACATCAGCGGGTCCCTCCACATTATTCTCATATTTGTTATATAGGCCGCAGCCCGTGAGCATCAGGCTCACGGCTGCAGCGACGAATATATTGCTTAGTCTTTTCATTAGTCATTAACTTTTTTAACTTCACTAACTTCTAAAACTTTTCTTCCCATAAACTTCTCGTGCAGGTTCTGGAACACGATGAAGAAGGCGGGGACGACGAAAAGGAGGGCCACCGTACCGATACCCATACCGCCGATGACGCCGAGAGCAAGGGCGCGGTTACCGTTGGCTCCGGCACCACCCTCAATGACGAGCGGTATCATACCGATAATCATCGTGGCGACGGTCATTAGGATGGGACGCAAGCGCTCCTTACAAGCCTCGAAGGCCGCATCGACGATGGTCATACCCTGCGCACGGCGCTCTGTGGCGAACTCCGTGATAAGGATGGCGGTCTTGGCGAGCAGTCCAATCAGCATGATTACACCCGTCTGGAGGTAGATGTTGTTGTCCATGCCAGGCAGTTGCAGTAGATTGCCGAAATAGGCGAACACAAAGGCTCCCATCAGTCCGAAAGGTACGCTGAAGAGCACAGCCAGCGGCGTAAACCACGAGTTGTAGAGCGAACCTAAGATAAGGTAAATCAGAATCACACAGATGATATAGATAATACCGGTGGTATTGGAGCCTGCCGCCTCTTCTAGTTCTCGCGACATACCGCTATACTCGTAGGTGGCACTATTGGGCATCTCCTCCTTGAAGACCTCGGCGATGACCCTGTGGGCCTCGCCCTCGCTGTAGCCGCCGGCTGGTGTTATATAGCAGGAGATACTCTGGAAGAGGTTGAAGTGCTCGATACTCGACGGACCGACCACCCGCTTCAGACTGACGAACTCAGAGATAGGTGCCATCTTGCCGCTGCCCACCCTCACGAAGATGTTGTTCAGCGAAGAAGGATCGAGACGATACTCAGGTGCGGCACTGGCCATAATGCGATAGACCTTACCGAACTGATTGAAGTTGCCGACGTAAGCACCACCGCAGAAAGAGCCGAGTGTGCTGAGCACTTCTGCCGGTGACACGCCAGAGCGGTCGCATTGGGCTGCATCGACTTCGACTTCGTATTTCGGATAGCGCTCAGAGTAGGTTGACATAGCAGATGAGATTTCAGGCCGTTGCTCCAGTTTGCCCAGGAACTGCTCTGTCTGCTTGGCAAACTCCGACAGATTGCCGTCTGTAGGATCCTCCACCACAAGGCTCACACTGTTGCTGGTTCCATAACCAGGAATCTGCGGCATCTGGAAGGGAAGCACCTGCAATTCCTTGATCTCCATGCAGTCATAGTAGAACCGATACATCACAAGATCAATCAGGTGATCCATGCCCGGGCGTTCTTCCCAGTTCTTCAGTCGGACGATGAGGGTAGCAAAGTTAGAACCCTCACCATTGAGCATACCATAGCCCACGGCCACGGCGAAACTCTCCATCTCGGGAATCTGCTTCACCTTCTCCTCCACCTGTTTCACCATTTCACGAGTCTGCTGCAGCGTAGTTCCTTCCGGTGCACTGATGTCAGCCAGGAACACACCCTGGTCTTCCTGTGGTACGAGGCCCGACGGCAGGCTCATCATAAAGAACCCTAACAGAACGGCAGCAACCACCAGCAGGCTCCATGCCATGATGGGACGCTTGATGAACTTCTGTACCGACTTCGAGTATTTGTTGTAGATGGCATTGTAACTCGCATTGTAAGCCTTCTTCGTATAATACGTCAGGCTCTTGCCCTCCTGCTTGCCGTTAGTCATCTTCATCATGATGGCACAGAGCGCAGGACAGAGCGTCAGGGCAGAGATGCACGACAGACCGACAGACGAGGCAATGGTCACACCGAACTGGGTGAAGAAGGTGCCTGAGGTGCCCGGCATAAATGTCACAGGAATAAACACCGCCATGAATACCAGTGTACACGAGACAACGGCCACCGACACCTCGCTCATGGCCTGGCGGGTGGCCTCACGGGCGTCGCTGATACCGCCTTCCATCTTCGCCATCACGGCCTCGACCACCACAATGGCATCATCGACCACTGTTCCGATGGCCAGCACCAAGGCGAACAGCGTCAGGATGTTGAGTGAGAAACCGGCCAGCGAGACCACGGCAAACGTACCTAACAACGATACGATGATAGAGATACTCGGAATGATCGTAGCCTTGATGTTCTGCAGGAAGAAGAACACGACGAGCACCACGAGGATGATGGCGATGACGAGCGTCTCCACCACATTGTGGATGGCGGCAAACAGGAAGTCGTCGCTGGTCATCATCGTCACGAATTCCAGACCGGCGGGCATCCTCGCCTTCATATCCTCAAACGTCTTGTTGATGCGGGCATTGACCTCCGTGGCGTTGGCACCCGGTGCTTGGAACACCATGAAGAGCGCGCCGGGAGAGTCTTTGATGTTTGACGTGTAGTTATAACTCATAGCGCCAATCTTCACCTCTGCCACGTCACCCAGGCGAAGCACGTGTCCGCCATCGCCGGTCTTGAGCACGATGGCCTCAAATTCCTCAATGCTCTTCAGCGTACCCTTGTAGCGCATGGAGTATTGGTAGGCGTTCTCCGACTGCTCGCCTAAGGAGCCCGTACCTGCCACGAAACTCTGCTTGTTGATGGCGGCGAAGATGTCGTTCGGCTCCAGGCCGTACTGCGCCATCACGTCGGGCTTCATCCAGATGCGCAAGGCGTAGGTGTTGCCAAGGCTCTGCACGTTACCCACACCGTTGATACGCATCAGGCGCGGCTTGATATTGATGTCCACGTAGTTCGAGATGAAGTCCTCGCTCAATTTGCCGTCCGTGCTTCTGACGGCGAAGATCTGCAGGATGTTGCTCTGCTGCTTCATCACCGTCACACCCACCTTGTTGACTTCGGCGGGCAGCAGGGCCTGCGCACGTGTCACACGGTTCTGCACGTTCACCGCCGCCATGTCGGCATCGGTGCCTTGCTTGAAATAGACATTGATGGTCACCATACCGTTCGAAGAGGCCTTCGAAGTCATGTAGGTCATGTCGTTCACGCCGTTGATAGCCTCTTCAAGCGGCTGGATCACCGACTTCATCACGGTGTTCTCGTCGGCACCGTCATAACTGGTGGAGACAAGCACCGTAGGCGGCGCGATGTCAGGATACTGCTCAACGGCCAGCGAACTCATACAGATATAGCCCACCAGCGCGATGACAATCGAGATGGCACATGCCATCACAGTCTTGTTGATGAATATATTATTTTTCATAAAGCGGTAGCAAATTATTCACTTTTCACTTCTCCGGTTCTTCTGCAAAGAGCACCTGCTGCCCCTCCTTCACGTTATTGGCGCCGGTGGTCACGATTTTGTCGCCGACGTTCAGACCACTCGTCACGATGCATTCCTGGCCGTTGCCGACGTCCTCGACCGTCACGTCAACGGCGGTAGCGGTGCTGTCGGCCTGCACTTTATATACCAGTGATTTGTCCTGCAAGCGCACCACGGCTTTCTGAGGAATCACTATCACGTCCTTCTCAGCGTATGGCAGCACGATCGTACCCTGGATACCGGAGTACAGATGACCGTCGGGGTTGGGAAACGAAGCCTTGCACGACAGCGAACCCGTAGAAGCATTCACCACGCCCGTCATGCTGGTGATACGGCCCTTGTGGGGATACTCCGTGCCGTTCTTCATCACAAACGTCACTACAGGCAGACTGGCAATATACTTATCCACGTCGGCTGTTGACATGCCATACTGCACCATCTGCTCCACCAGCGCCTCCGTCACCGAGAACTCAGCGTCCATATTGGAATTGCCGCTCACGATCGTCAGCAGCGTACCCGGCGACACCTGCTCACCGGTGCGGACAGGAATTTCTCCGATGATACCAGTCACAGGAGCAGTGATGGTACAGAATCCGAGTGTCACCCTGGCACGGTTCACCGTGGCACGGGCCTCCTTCACTGCCGCGAGAGCATGCTTGTAAGCGTTCTCAGCGTCTGTAAGCATATACTGGCTCACAATCTTTTTCTCAAACAGATTCCTGGTCGATTCCAACTCCTGCTTGGCGGAACTCTCGGAGGCCAGGGCAGCATCCAGACTGGCCTCGGCAGCCTCTAAGTCCAACTGGGAGTTGCGCGGGTCGATGACGAAGAGCACCGTGCCTTTCGTCACCTGCTGCCCTTCGGTGACGGCTATCCGTGTTAGTTGTCCACTCACCTGGGGGCTGATCAGCACGTCGGTACGGCCCTTCATCTTGGCACTGTACTTCACAGGCACGGTGATGTCTTGCTTCTTCACCGTCAGCGTTTCATACGAGGTGTTCTTTTCCTTTGGCATGTTCAGGTTACAAGAAACCAGTCCTGCCACCATGCAGATCATGGAGATCCATGCATACATTCTTTTCATAATTGTTTTATTTTAAATTAGTAATGATTCTTCAGGCGCTTTGTAGCGAAAAGGTTGTTATTGTGCAAAGATAGCAAATTCCCTCTGAAATAACAACACTCAAAGGGAACCAATCAGCAACTTTTACGATTTTGAAGCAGATTTTACGATTCTGAAGTTCTCAGAACCCCAAAAATCCATTCTGTTGTTACTTCTCCACGTTACGCATCCACTCTGTCGCCGTCGTTCCCATGACCTGCTGGAAGGCAGCATTAAACGTGCTGTAACTGCGGAAACCACTCTCAAAGGCCAGTTGCTTCACTGATAGAGGCTGGTGGGTAATGGCTCGCTCATGGCAGAGATTGACAAAGTGCTGGATGCGCAGACCATTAATGTAGGCATTGTAAGAGATGCCCTGCAAGGCAAAGTGCTTGCTGAGGTACGAGCGGTTGACGCCAATCATTGTGACAAGTTGGGAGAGGGAGAGGTCGTATTGCAAATAGAGTTGCGGCTCCTCGCAATGCTGCTTCAACAACGGCCCAATGTTCTTACGAACAGACGGTTGGGCATTGTCCTCCACGTCTTCCGTGACAACCGTTCCCGCTACCACATCATCAACGACTATGGCTTCATCCGTTTGGATTGGGAGACTCAGGTCGCTCAATGTCTCCACGCGCCACAGCAGATAGCCGATGAGCACCAGACCGCACATCTGGACGATGTACTCGTAGGTCTTGCCCCCGTACCCTACCACGTAATAGCCGAACGTGAGCATGATGACGGCCAGCACCACGAAACTCTGCCACAACTCCTTATTCTCCAAATCGGCATAGTTGTCGCGCAACCATCGCCCGTACTGCCGCACGGCGCGCACCATATATATCGTGAAGCCCACGGCCATCAGCAGGAAATAACCGTACAGCCAAGGCAACTGGGCTTCGCTGCGGGTGACAATGCACACCACCATTCCCACCACGAGCGGCGCTACCATCACGCTGACGGGCCACAGCGGCCGGCGCCGGTCCTGTAGCATGCAGAGCATGACGACGAGAGCCAGGGGAATTGTCAGCATGCAGTCGAGCAATGCGCCAATGAGCATGCTCAGCATGATGTCGTCATCCGAGGTGAGCACGGTAGCCGGCAAATACCACAAATGTCCCACGGCGCTGACCGCCAGGAACGCTGCAGTCCACCGCCGTAATCTGCGCGGCGGCGTGATTTCAGCGGCAAAGGCATTACCCCGCCGGAACTGCAGATAAATGCTTGCCATCGCGGCCATCACCGTCGTGACGGTATAAAGTATAATAAAGAGCGTATCTTGCCGTATCTGATCGTACATGATTTATTTCATTTACCGTCTTGCCATACTGAATGAGTCGTGGCAATCTGATTTGCTTACTGTCGGATGACCTCCAAGGCCTTTTGGACGATCTCACTCTGTTCGTTGAAGACAGAGAAGTATTCGCTCATGTCCCAGATATCGCGGGCGATGAGGGCCTTCAATTGCAGGCGGAGATAGGGCAGCGTCTTTTCCAGTTCGGCCTCGTCCTTCGGCTCTACCCTCTGTTTTTTGCCCTCGGCGATGATCTCGTCGACGAGGCTCTGTGGCACCTCGAAATGCTGCTTGTAATCGTCGAACGACTGCCAGCGCTTTTTCAGTTCCTTTCGGTGGTTATCGACATAACGAAGGTTGGACTGAATGACAATCGACTTAGCCGCCAATTCCCGATGGAATCGGGTATAAATGGTGGTGTCGAGGGGTACGTAGTAGTCGGGCATGATGCCGCCACCGCCATAGACGGTACGATGCTCACGGAGGGTCTCGTACTTTAAGGAGTCGGCGAAATGGATGCTGTCGGCATTGGTCAGTTCACCGCTTTTCAGGCGGTTCAACATATCCATCGCATAGTCCTGCTTGTCGCCCTTGGTATAGGGTTTTTGGATGCAGCGGCCCGAGGGGGTGTAGTAATGGGCAACGGTGAGACGGATCATCGAACCGTCGGGCATGTCGATGGGACGCTGGACGAGTCCCTTGCCGAAAGTACGGCGCCCCACCACGAGACCACGGTCCTGATCCTGGATGGCACCTGTGACAATCTCTGCCGCCGAGGCAGTATAGCCATCGACGAGCACGACGACC
Source organism: Prevotella sp. (assembly GCA_017964785.1). GTDB lineage: Bacteria > Bacteroidota > Bacteroidia > Bacteroidales > Bacteroidaceae > Prevotella. The sequence goes on along the minus strand of JAGCRH010000015.1, from coordinate 5,587 downwards.
TTGCCTGTCGTAAACTTTCCACCGTCATGGGCCTTATATTCATTTCGCTGGACGGTACGCCCCTCGGTATAGACAATCATGTCATCGTGTTGCAGAAACTCGTCGGAAATGTCGACGGCTGCCTTCAAGTAACCACCGCCATTCTCCTGCAAGTCGAGAATCAGGTCCTTCATGCCCTGCGCCTGCAACTTATCCAGACTCTCCCTGAACTCATCGTGGGTCTGAGCCCCGAAGTTGCCGATGCGGATATAGCCGATGCCTGGACGGATCATATAGGTGGCATCGACGGAACGCACGGGAATCTTGTCACGAACCACGGTGAAGTTGAGGCGGTCCTTGATACCTGAGCGGATGACACCGAGGTTCACCTTCGTTCCCTTCGGGCCACGCAGGCGCTTCATGATCTCCTCCTTCGACATTTTCACACCTGCGATGGCAGTATCATTGACAGACACGATACGGTCGCCAGCAATGATGCCCACCTTCTCAGACGGGCCGTTGGTGACGGGCTGGATGACCATCAGCGTGTCCTGCATCATGTTGAACTGCACGCCGATGCCCTCGAAGGTACCGTTGAGCGGCTCGTTGAGTTCCTTCACCTCCTTAGGGGTGGAGTAACTGGAATGGGGATCGAGTTTGTCAAGCATCCCCCGGATGGCATCCTCGACGAGCCTCTGTTCATCGACACTGTCGACATATAGATTGTTAATGGCAAACTCGGCATATTGCAGTTTGCGCATTGGCGAGTCCTCCCTGTTATTGATCCTAAACTGCGCCGCAGCACTGAGGGTGATCAGCGACAGAATCGCTGCAAACAAAATCTTCTTATTCATACACATCTTCTTCGGGGCGATCTTCCTCGATGACGAGGTTGTCGATGATGAAGTTCTGACGCTCCATCGTGTTCTTGCCCATATAATATTCCAAAAGTTTCTGTACCTGATCGTTCTTGTGGAGGGTGACCTGTTCCAAGCGGATGTCTGGCCCGATGAAACCGGCAAATTCCTCAGGAGAGATCTCACCCAAGCCCTTAAAGCGGGTGATCTCTGGATCGGGACCCAGTTCACCGATGGCTTTCAGACGCTCGTCCTCGCTGTAACAATAGCGGGTGATGAAGTCGCCTTTCTTGTCGCCCTTGGCATCCGCCTGCGCAATGACCTGTTTGTTCTTAATCTTCGTACGACGGTTGCGTACTCGGAAAAGGGGTGTCTGCAACACGTATACATGACCTTTCTTGATGAGTTCGGGGAAGAACTGCAAGAAGAAGGTAATGATGAGCAGACGGATATGCATGCCGTCGACATCGGCATCGGTAGCCACAATGACCTTGTTATATCTCAGGGTGTCGAGACCTTCCTCAATATCAAGGGCGGCCTGCAGGAGGTTGAACTCCTCATTCTCGTAGACCACCTTCTTGGTGAGACCGAAGCAGTTGAGCGGCTTGCCTCGCAAGGAGAAGACAGCCTGCGTGTTCACATCACGGCTCTTGGTGATGCTACCGCTGGCAGAGTCGCCCTCGGTAATAAAGATGCTCGACTCTTCCTTCCGCTCATCCTTGACATCAGAGAAGTGGATACGACAGTCACGGAGTTTGCGGTTGTGGAGGTTGGCCTTCTTGGCGCGTTCACGGGCCAGTTTGGTGACACCAGCCATCGCCTTGCGCTCCCGTTCACTTTCCTTAATTTTATTTTCCAAGACCTCCGCCACATCGGCGTGGATATGCAGGTAGTTGTCCACTTCCTGTTTGATGAAGTCACCTACATATTTATTAATGCTCACCCCGTCAGGAGCCATCGTCAACGAGCCGAGTTTGATCTTCGTCTGACTCTCGAACATCGGTTCCTCAACGTTGATGGCAATAGCGGCAACAATGCCCGTACGGATGTCGCCATACTCATATTTGCCATAAAAGTCCTTGATGGTACGGGCAATATGTTCCTTGAAGGCACTCTGATGCGTACCACCCTGCGTGGTATGCTGCCCATTGACGAAAGAATAGTATTCCTCGCCATACTGGTTGGCGTGGGTAAAGGCAATCTCGATGTCCTCGCCTTTGAGGTGTATGATGGGATAAAGACCATCATTCGTCATCCGGTCGTTGAGCAAATCCTCCAAGCCGTGGCGGGAGAGGATGCGCCGCCCGTTATACATGATGGCAAGTCCTGTGTTCAGGTAGGTGTAGTTGCGGAGCATATTCTCCACGATGTCATCCTGGAACTTGTAGTTCAGGAAGAGCGTGTCGTCCGGCTCAAAGAAGATATAGGTACCGTTCTCGTCCTGTGTCTTCTCCGTCTTGTCGCTGGTCATCTCACCTTTCTCGAAGGTGGCCCTGCGCATCATGCCGTCGCGATAACTACGTACCTCGAAGTGACTGCTCAGGGCGTTGACAGCCTTCACGCCGACACCGTTCAGACCTACCGACTTCTTAAATGCCTTCGAGTCGTATTTACCACCGGTATTCAGCACGGAGACGGCTTCTATCATCTTTCCCTGCGGGATACCGCGTCCATAGTCACGGACGGAGACACGCAGATTGTCCTCGATAGTTACCTCGATACGGTCGCCTGCCTTCATCTTGAATTCGTCGATGGAGTTGTCGATGACCTCTTTCAGCAGCACATAGATACCGTCTTCGGGCAACGAGCCGTCGCCTAAACGACCGATATACATACCCGGACGGGTACGCACATGCTCCATATCACTCAAATGACGGATGTTCTCGTCATCATACTGTACTTGTTCCTGTGGGGTTAGGTTAATTTCTTCGTTCATAGATTCTTTCTGAAACATCTTCTGCGTTTATGTTGTGTGTGTTCAAGGTACTGCCACTGCGACTGAACCTTCTCATTGGTTTCCATCTCCACGTTGGTCTCACCCCATTTGAAACCGTACTTCTGATACCAGGGGATGAGGTCGTAGAACAACAGGGCGTTGGCACCTTTTTGCTGATATTCGGGCAGGATGCCCACCAGCATCAGGTCGACACACTCTGCCTTGTGCATCTTCAAAGCCCTGATACAATGCCACCAACCGAAAGGCCAGAGGCGCCCCCGATGGCACTTTTGTAAAGCACGGGTCATGGAGGTAATGGAGATACCTACACCAATGATATCGTGATTGGGGGTGTTCCAGTCCTCGATGAGACAGAGCAGGTTCATGTCGAGCATGGGGAAGTACATCTTCAAATACTCGTCGATCTGTGCTTCCGTCATCTGGGAATAGCCGTAGAGATGACCAAACGACTTATTGACCACATCGAGCACCTTACGGCCTATCTGTTCCTTGCCAAACACCTGACTGCGCTTGGGATGCATCGGATGCAGATTGTAACGCCTCATCACCAGTTCTGCGATCTTCTTGTACTTCTCGGGCATCCCATCTTTTGGCACGATGAGTTTGAACTCCACATAGTCATTGTCCTTCTCCCAGCCGCCTAATTGTTCCAAGTGCTTGGGGTAATAGGGGTAGTTATAGATGGTGGCCATCGTTCCCATCTGGTCGAAGCCTTCTATGAGCATACCCTCGGGATCCATATCCGTAAAGCCCAAGGGTCCGACAATCTCAGTCATACTTTTCTCACGTCCCCATGCTTCCACAGCATCAAACAGGGCCCGGCTCACCTCAATATCATCGATGAAATCGACCCATCCGAAGCGTATGCTCTTGCGCTCCCACTTCTCGTTAGCCCTGTGGTTGATGATGCCGGCAATACGGCCTACGACCTTACCATCCTTATACGCCAAGAAATATTCCGCCTCACAGAATTCAAAGGCAGCATTCTTGTCCTTGCTCAACGTGTGCATATCGTCAGTAAACAGGTTGGGCGCATCGTACTGATTGCCCTCATACAAGTCGTAATGAAAATCGATGAAGGCCGTCAGACCCTTCTTGTCCGTTACCTTCTTAATAACTACTGATGACATAATTTTGTCGTTTAAGCCTTAATTCGTTGCAAAAATACAAAAAAGAAGCGAAGATGCAAAAAGTGAAAAGTGAAAAGTGGTTAAAGGTGTCAAATTTTACGGCAAACGAACAATTGATGCCCTTCGCCAGCAACCGTTGTGGCGAAGATAAACACATCGCCACCGTCTTTCAATTTCAGTTTCTTGCGGAGTTCTGCAACAGACATGGGGAAGTTGCGAACCGTAATATTGGCTCTGTCGATACCCGCAAGAGCATCCTTTAATTCACGTTTATTCATCGAGGTAGTCTTTTCGATGATAAAACGGCGGCCGGGGAAGTCTGGAATAACTTTATCAGAGACAAACAGATGGCTGTTCTTATCGACTTGCCTTGCCCCAAACCGCTGCTCCAACAGTTCAAAGCACCCTGCCTTCATGATAGAGGCATTGGGCTCGAACAAGAAGTGAGAAGTGAAAAGTGAAAAGTGAAAAGTGGAGGTCGAGACGTGGACTGGACTTAGGGCATTAAACTCGAAGCGTTCCATAGAGTCACCTAATAACAGATTGACGCATACCACTCGCAACGCCTTATTCCCATTGGAGGTCACACACTTTTCACTTTTCACTTCATCACTTTTCATTTCTATCAGCAGTTCCTTACACTCATTATCCACCGAGACAATATGTACCTCACCAACATGCGCTATACCCGTCTGCTGAAGATCCGCCACAGCCTTTCGCCAGTCAAGCATCGGCGAGAGTTTCAGCATGATACGGTCTGTCTTTTCCAACATTTCATCGAGAATTTCCAGTACATTGGGGGTACAGTCGGCTATGCCGTAAGTCCTGCTTCCATGGACATCACGACGGGCTGGGTCGAGATAGATCAGGTCTGCATGATCCAGCCGGTGCAGATAGCCGGTACCGTCACCACAGACCACCTCGATATGCCGAAGACCCAAACGTTTGTAATTCTCCGATGAAATGGCGCAAAGTTGAACCTGACGCTCCACATGGACTGCCCGTCCGAATCCCTGGGAAAGAAATGCGATATCAACCCCAAAACCTGCCGTTAAATCGACCACAAGTGTTCCTTTTCCTGCGATACGAGCCTTGTATCTGGCCGTCTGTTCACTAGAACACTGCTCCATCGACAGATGTGGGGGATAGACGATGCCCTCGACAGATGCCCAAGAGGGAATCTTCGTCCTCGCCATCTGTCTGCCCGCTATCTGTTCCAAGGCATACGTCAAGTCCACCTCTGGATCTTTTGTGCCCCGAAGTGCCAACTGATGGAAATCAGCCTCCGTATGCTCACGAATAAAGTTGATTGTGGCCTGATTCACTGTTTTCTCTTCCATATCGGGGACAAAGATACTATTTTTTCAGAGAAGTTGTTCGTGTTGCGTATTTTTTTCTCTGTTTTTTCCCCTTCTTTTCACTTTTTTTTCGTACCTTTGCACCCAAACAACCATCATAACATTAAAAATGAAAAAGAAAGCCCTGATTCTGGCAGTTATGACGATAGCATTTGCTGCCAATGTCCGTGCAGGCGGACTGATGACCAACACCAACTACCACATCGCCTTCGACCGTATGATGGCGCGTGGCGCTACCTTCGACATCGATGCAGCCTACTCCAACCCCGCAGGTCTCGCCTGGGGACATGAAGGCTGGCAACTCTC
>JAGCRH010000014.1 GCA_017964785.1 Prevotella sp. | reverse complement strand
CGGCCTCCTCTAAACAATAAACAATAAATAATTAAAAATTAAAAGTTATGAGTCATAAAATTCGGATTAAGCTGAAGAGTTACGACCACAAATTGGTCGACAAGTCAGCAGAGAAAATCGTGAAGGCTGTGAAGGCCACAGGCGCTATCATCAGCGGTCCTATCCCCCTTCCCACACACAAGCGTATCTTCACCGTCAACCGCTCGACCTTCGTTAACAAGAAGGCTCGTGAGCAGTTCCAGTTGTCAGACTACAAGCGTCTGATCGACATCTACAGTTCAACAGCCAAGACTGTTGATGCCCTGATGAAACTCGAACTCCCCAGCGGTGTTGAGGTTGAGATCAAGGTATAGTATCATTCTATCCCCCTTCATAGAGTGGCGCAGCCGACAGGTTGCGCCACTTTTTGTGTCTTATTAGAACCTCATGCCCAGTGACACTCGGGCATAGCCGTCGATGAGGACGACCTTGGTCTCATTCATCTTGTAGGAAAAACGGTTGAACTGTCCTTGAAGACCTATGAAATAATTGCTCCAGTTGTACGCAATGCCGAGTCGCAGGTCGACATTGAATTGCAGTCTGCCGTAGTTTACATCACTATCAATTTCCCATCCCTTAACATCTTGAAGATAGTTGCCCTCTTCATCCATAGGCTTATATTTCTCCCCATTAGCCCAGGTGTGCGTCTGCGAGTTCCATTGTCCGTAACTGTCCAGCGGCTTGACAATATCGTCCAGAGGGTAGTAATTGTAGTCGTACTTATAGACTTTCACGCGGTTATAAACACTGATGGTAGGCATGGCCATTGCGTTGATCACGAAGCCTCGGAAGGGTACGAAGTTGTAGCCGTAGCCGATACCGATGTTGGCCTGGTGCATCTTGATACGGCCCACTTTTTTACTAAGAAGTACGAACAGGGAATTTTCGGCGGCTGATAGGTCGAATGACGACTGATACCAGGTGGCTCCTGCCAGGAGCGAACCTGCGGAGCGGCGCTGGATGACGGACTGGTTGTAGGCGGCGGCCTGTGAGTAGTGGCGCCCGTTGAACACATAGTATCCGTTGATATAGGTGGAACGTATCCATACTGGGGCATCGATCTTATCATGGATGTTCTGTTCCTCTACGATCTTCTCGTCTTGATAGTATTTTGCATTGAATGTTACTTCGTCTGTGCTGAATCTCCTATGCCGGAAGTTAAAACCATACTTCGCACCAGTGGAACTGATAGAGAAATAACGGCCTGCATTCTTGACGAGCGAGTGGGAGTAGGATATGCCCGTACCCCGATATCCTGCCCAGAAACCGATGGAAGACGCCACGGGTGGTTCGAAGCATAACTTCCAGAAGAGACGTTCCTTATCCTCAGGAAAGTAAAAGTCGTTTTCGTAATCCACGTCGACTGCAGTCTCCTTGTAACGGAGGATGACTCGCCAAGGCTTTTCGGGAACTTCGATGTAGTGCGGGTCTACTTTGCCTCGTGCTTTATCGTCCAAAAACTGCTGCACATGACGAAGTTTACTCATCAGGCTCGTGGAACTATCCTGTCGGCTCACGCTGTCAGTAGTAGCCTGTTCCTGTGCTGCTGCATTCAAAGTAAATAACAAGCCGCATATGATTATTCTTCCTTTCATATCTTTCTGTTTTGAGTTAGTTGCAAAGATATGCTTTTTTTTTGAAACAACAAAAAATAAAAGGGAAAAAGATAGGTTTTGGTCTAAATAATCGTTAAATAGATATTTAACTAATTAATTTAGTTTAAAAACTAATCCATTTAGTTGTTTATAACGAAAACTTTTAGTTACTTTGCACTCAGGTAAAGATAACGACGCGATAATTGATTGAAAACTAAAAGCACTGACAACAATGAAAAAACTGACAAATAGAGAAAAAGAGATTATGGATCTGTACTGGGCGCACGGTCCGATGTTCGTCAAGGAACTCTTGGAGTACTACGACGAGCCCCGTCCGCACTTCAATACGCTCTCCACGATGGTACGCATATTGGAGAAGGAAGGGTTCCTGGATCATAAGCAGTTTGGCAACACCTACCAATATTACCCCCTCATCACCGAGGCGGAATACGGCAGGAAATCCATCGCCGGCGTGATCAAGAACTACTTCAACGACTCCTACCTCTCTGCCGTCTCTTCGTTCGTCAAGGAAGAGAAGATCTCCGTAGAAGAACTGAAAGAACTGATAGACCAAATTGAGAACAGTTATGCTTGAATTTCTGACATACGACTTGAAGGTAGCCGTGCTGATAGCGGTGTTCTATATGTTCTACCGTCTGTTGCTGGCGCGGGAGACATTCCACCGGGTGAACCGCATTGTGCTCCTGCTGACCGCTGTGGCCTCGTTTGTGCTACCTCTGTGCGTCATCACGATGCATCGGACGGTGGTGATGCCCATGCCCCAGATAGACGTGGAACTTGGATCTGCCATTGCGACGGCAGAGCAATCCGGTGCAATGGCGTATCAGGATTTGCAGTCCGCTTTCATATTCCTATTTATTATAGGTGTAGTAGCGACCCTTGCCCATACCCTCTGGTCATTGTTCAGAATCGTCAACCTAATCAAACATAGCGAGCAGCATCCTCAGGAGGATGGCACCATCGTCTGCGTGACCGGTAACGCAGAACTGTCGCCATTCAGTTGGATGCACTATATCGTGATGAACCGTAGCGACTACGAGACCCGTGATGCTGCGATTCTCGCCCATGAACGGGGACATATCCGCCTGCGACACTCGTGGGACCTGCTCCTCGTCGATACCCTCACCGCCCTCCAGTGGTTCAATCCCGCCATTTGGATGCTCCGCAGCGACCTGCGCGCCATCCACGAATACGAGGCCGACGGTGCAGTACTCTCCCAAGGGATCAATGCGCGTCAATATCAATACCTGTTAATCACAAAAGCCGCAGGCATCGGTGGGTACTCCCTTGTCAACGGCATCAGTCACAGTACCCTCAAAAACCGAATCAGTATGATGACAAATAAAACCTCCAAGAGCAGTCACCTCTTGAAACTGCTCGCCCTGTTGCCCATCGTGGGCATGGCCCTCGCCCTCAATGCCGAGACCGTCACCGATGTCGTCTATAAGGGTGACGAGCCCCAGAAGCAGGTGCCCGTGAAGAAAGGCAAGAAAAATGCTACGATCAAGACGGGTGGCAATCAGGACATTCAGATTATCGAGACAGTCGTGGATACAGACGACCAGAAGATGGTCGAAGACACCGCTACGCCTGTCGTCAAAGGTGCCGTCACCCCTAACGATGAGCCTGCCTTTGATGTGGTGGAAGAGATGCCACAGTTCCCTGGCGGCATGGCTGCCTTAATGGAATTCCTCTCGAAGAATATCCGTTATCCGAAAGAGGCCTTCGAGGCTAACAAACAAGGCCGTGTCATTGCCAATTTCGTCATCGAGACGGATGGCAGCATCAGTGAGGCCAAGGTCGTGAAGTCTGTCGATCCCTCGCTTGATGAGGAGGCCATCCGCGTCATCAATGCGATGCCTAATTGGACGCCTGGCAAACAGAGCGGCAAGGCCGTGCGCGTGAAGTATACCGTTCCCATCAATTTCCGTCTGGATGGCAGCAAGCCCAAGGATGATAACAATGCCAAAGTCTTGCAGGCTGCTTCTGCGGGTAATATCTTCCTGACGTCAGGCGATCCTGCCAAGACGCCGTTGGTTATTGTCGATGGCAAGGAAGTACCTTATGAGAACTTGAAGAGCATCGCTCCTGATGATGTCGAGAGTGTCAGTGTGCTGAAAGACCAGGCTGCCGTCAAGATGTATGGTGAGAAGGGCAAGGATGGCGTCATTGTTTTTACAATGAAGAAAAAATAAATCTCTCTTGCAATTATGCAAAGAATACTAACTGTAGTTGCCCTCGCCCTTGTGATGGTTCTGTCCGCCAAGGGCGAGGTCTCTTCTAAAAAGAAGACTGTGGAGCCTGTCGCTGTTGATACCCTGACCATGCTCCTGCAAACAGGCGACAGTCTGATGGAGCAGTACAACACCTTCGAGGCGCTGAAATACTACCAGCAGGCCTTTGCCCGTTGCGACAGCACCCTGACCCGCATCAAATTGGCCGAATGCTACTACAAACGTGCCAACTATCACCAGACCGCCGAACTGCTGAAACTCGTCCCCGAGGATAGTCTTTCGCATGAGGCCTTCCGCCAACTGGCCTTCAGTTACCAGAAACAGAACGACCCGCAGTCGCTTATCTACTGGGGTGGGAGGCTTGTGGAGCATTATCCGATGGACGGCGAGATGGTGGCAGCCGTTACCGCCGCCCTTACCCGTACCGACCAGGCCTGGGCGGGCATCGACTATGCCAAGGGTTACTATGAGAAAGACTCTACGAATATCCTCGTCAACCGCGCCCTTGCCGATGCCTATTTCATGGATCGCCAGTTTGACAAGTCCGTTATGATGTATGAGCGTCTGCTCCAACAGGGCGACTCTACCTTCAATACCCTCTATTCCGCTGGTATGTGCTACGCGCAGATCGACAGTCTCGAACTAGCCTATGAACACTTAAAGCCTGCCTTCCTTCTCTCACAGATGCAGAATGCCAATTGTGCCTATCGTCTCGGGGTGGTATGTGTGGATACCGAACGCCTCGACGAGGGTCTCAAATACCTTGACCTCGCCACAGAACTTCTGTTGCCCGATACCGCAGTCATGAAAGCCATCACTCTCTCCAAAGGCGAGGCCTATTATCTGTCTTTCCGCCACGCCAAGGCCGTTGAGGCTTGGAAGGAACATCTGAAATACAATCCAAACTCTATCGCGACCTACTATAACATCGCTAGTGCCACCTACTATTATCTCCCCGATAGTAAACAGGCGAAGGCCTATTTCGAGAAGTTCCTCGAACTCGCCCGGAAGGAGGAGAACCCCAACGCCCAACTCACGGAGATGATCAAAAAGGCAGAAGAACTACTCCGTACCACCAATTTCTCCGATTCCAAGCCCAAACGAACGAGATAATATACCAAGTGAAATCACGGTGTAGATGCGAAAAACAATCATTCTAATAATGTGAAAGTAGTTGCTAATTTATCAGATAATGCATGTGTTGTTAATTCAAAATCATTTGGTGATGGTCACTATGTTTCTGATATATACAAGAATGGACAGGGGTATAAGATTATAATCTTACCTCGTATTGTGTCTGGATGGAAGCGAGGACTCTATGCGGCGCGAGCAATTATTGCAAGAGAGATTTTGACAGAAAAGGTGGTTTTAAAATAATGTCTATTACACATCATTATAGTTTCGTGTCGCACCTGTTTGGGATGCGACACGATTTAATCTCATATGGTGGTTCCGGAATATCTTTCAGTAGCGTCCTCCTGTATCATATACTTGTCTTATGCCAAAAACATCCCGCCTATCCCGCACGTAAGATTTTTTACTTTGGGTGTGGGATAGGCGGGATGAGCGGGATAAAAAGTGGATATGACAAGTATATGTGCGCGTGCATTAGGACTGTAATAGTTTTCGTTACGACGGTACTAATTATTGTTAGGACGGTACTAATTTTGATTACGACGGTACTAATGAACATGATGACTATTTTGATTGCGAAATGGGTTCTTTATGTTTTTTTAAGATTTGAAAAAGATAAAAAATGCTAAAAACATTTGGTTGATAGCGGAAATCTTCGTACCTTTGCAGCCGCAAAAGTGGTCGTTGCGCTGGCTATATGCTATCAAGCCACTGAAATAGAACGGTTTAGCCTTCCGAATGGGGGTGTGGACTGATTCTGTTTTTGCGCGTGTGTGAACATTAATTATTTATTTAACAACATTATTAATTTTAAACTGAAATGCCAGGATTAATTGGAAGAAAAATCGGAATGACATCCGTTTTCAGTGCCGACGGTAAGAATGTACCGTGCACTGTTATCGAAGCCGGTCCTTGTGTTGTTACTCAGGTTAAGTCTGTCGAGAAGGACGGTTATAAGGCCGTTCAACTCGCCTTCGGAGAGAAGAAGGAGAAGAATACCACCAAGCCAATGATGGGTATCTTCAAGAAGGCTAACACAACACCGAAGGCCCACTTGGCCGAGTTCAAGTTTGACGAGGAATACAACCTCGGCGACACGTTGACTGTCGACATCTTCGAAGGTGCCGAGTTCGTTGACGTTGTAGGTACCTCTAAAGGTAAAGGTTTCCAAGGCGTTGTGAAGCGTCATGGTTTCGGTGGCGTAGGCCAGAGCACTCACGGTCAGGACGACCGTCTGCGCAAGCCCGGT
>JAGCRH010000013.1 GCA_017964785.1 Prevotella sp. | reverse complement strand
TAAACAGCCTGAGAAGCTAAAGCAGATGATACCCAGCTTTGCTTCCATGTATGAGCAGATTGTTACTGACGAATATAGCCGTGGGCAACTTGACTTGGTGGTGAACCATCTTAGGAAGAATGCGGCAGAGGGAAAGTGCACGCTCTTTCACTGCACAGCGGGCAAGGATAGGACGGGTATCGTCAGTATGGCTCTACTGAAGTCATACGGTGTCGCCGACAAAGATATCATCCGTGACTACATGCGAACCAACCGCAATGCTTTCTGGCCAACCATCAAGAAATGTCTGGGTGTGCTGCTATTGACCCACAATTGGGAATTGGTCAAGACATGTTACATCTCATTCATGGCACAACGGGAACTGATTGAAACAGCAATTGTGCAATCTGACGATTGGGCTTGCTATCGTGACGAGCAGCGGGCTTGTCATTGTGTGCAGCGGTGAGGTTCAGTTCGTAAGCCATCTTGTCGCTCAGGAAGAGAGCCTCGTGCTTTGCTGCGTTATAGTTCATTGCGTTGGCTGAGTGCGGATTGTTGGAAATTGAGGATATATTTAGTCAGTTTCTTGGTGGAATCATTTATTATTCGTAATTTTGCGCCCATAATTTATAAGACATGAAGACAGACATACAGATTGCTCGCGAATGCGAATTGTTGCCTATTAGCGACATCGCATCACAGTTGGGGATAGACCCGGAGAAGATAGAGCCATACGGACGGTATATGGCAAAGGTGCCTGTATCACTCATCGATGAGGAGAAGGTGAAGAAGAGTCGCTTGATACTGGTGACAGCCATCAGTCCAACGAAGGCTGGTATTGGTAAGACCACCGTCAGCATCGGTCTGACGTTGGGACTGAACAAGATCGGTAAGAAGGCCGCTGTGGCCCTGCGCGAACCGTCGTTGGGACCTTGCTTCGGCATCAAGGGCGGTGCTGCCGGTGGCGGCTATGCCCAGGTATTGCCGATGGAGAAGATCAACCTTCACTTCACGGGTGACTTCCATGCTGTGACCTCAGCCCACAACACCATCAGTGCCCTGCTCGACAACTATATCTACCAGCACCGTAAGGATGGTTTTTCGCTGCGTGAAATCTATTGGAAGCGCGTGCTTGATGTGAACGACCGGGCCCTGCGCAACGTCGTGACGGGGTTGAGAGGCGACGGTGTGGTATCGGAGACGGGCTTCGACATTACGCCTGCCTCAGAACTGATGGCTATCCTCTGTCTGGCTACCAGCGAGGAGGATCTTCAGCGCCGTATCGAGAACATCGTGTTGGGCATCACCTCCGACGGAAAGCCTTTCCGGGTGCGCGACTTAGGTGTGGCTGGTGCCATCACGGTGCTGTTGCGTGATGCCCTGTCGCCCAACTTGGTACAGACCACAGAGCATACACCCGCCTTCATTCATGGCGGCCCGTTTGCCAATATCGCCCACGGCTGTTCCAGCGTAGTGGCCACTAAGATGGCGATGAGTTACAGCGACTATGTGGTGACAGAAGCCGGATTTGGTGCAGACCTCGGTGCAGAGAAATTCTTCGATATCAAGTGTCGCAAGGCAGGCTTGCAGCCGCAATTGGTGGTTATCGTTGCCACGACACAGGGCTTGAAGATGCACGGTGGCGTGGATCTGGATCATATCAAGGAACCTAACAGTTGGGGATTGAAAGAAGGCTTGAAGAACCTGAACCGCCACATTAATAATATGCAAGGCTTTGGCCAGCCCGTCATCGTGACACTCAACCGCTTTGACTTCGATACGGAGGATGAGATCGAGATTGTGCGGAAGAACTGCGAGGATTTGGGTGTTGGCTTTGCTGTCAACGAGGCCTTTCTGAAAGGCGGCGAGGGTGCTGTGGATTTAGCACAGAAAGTGGTGGATACCATCGAGAAGATCCAGCCGCTACCGATACATTTCACCTATCCTGAGAACGATACGATAGAGGGAAAGATCGAGAAGGTTTGCAAGCGTATTTATGGTGCTGCTGCCATGGAGTTCACCAAGACTGGGAAGAAACGGTTGGAGGCTATCCGGGAAATCTTTGGCGACGACGAGGATATCACACGCTATCCCGTCTGCATCGCCAAGACGCAGTTCTCCTTCTCTGCCGATTCTACCCGTTATGGCTCGCCAGAGGGCTTTACGATTCGTATCCGCGATGTCATTCTCAACTGTGGCAGTGAAATGATCGTAGCCATTGCCGGTGATATGCTCCGTATGCCTGGATTGCCAAAAAGTCCCCAGGCAGAACGTATCACCATCGTGAACGGAGAGATCGAAGGACTGTCGTAATGCAATAAAACGGGGTTGCATTACGTTATATGTCAGTGAGACGTTACTTTATAGTCACGGTTTTACTGCTGGCGGCTCTGATGGTTCAGGCGCAGCAGGATGTGTCCTTCGGCCATTATTGGGCGATGGAACCGTCTTTTAACCCCGCTTCTGTCGGTAAGGAACAGAAACTGAATGTCGTTATAGCCTATGCGATGCAGTTGGCCGGTTTCGAGCATAATCCGAAGACGATGTATGCCGCTGCCGATATGCCTTTCTATGCGATGAATAGTTATCACGGCGTTGGCGTGCAGATTATCAACGATGATATCGGTCTGTTTTCCCATAAGCGTCTGGGTTTGCAGTATGCTTATAAGAAATCGTTGTTTAAGGGTACGTTGAGTGGTGGCGTGCAGGTCTCGGTGCTGAGCGAGGGCTTTACCGGTTCAAAGTTGGAAGTCATTGATGACGGCGACGAGGCACTTCCCACATCAGACGTCACAGGAACTGGATTAGACCTGAGTGCGGGCCTCTACTATACCCACCGTAATTGGTATGTGGGCATCTCGGCCCTGCACTTCAATTCTCCGAAAATTGAACTGGGAGAAACCAACGAATACAACGTCTCTTCATCATATTATTTGACGGGTGGATACAATATTCGGCTCAGAAATCCGTTCTTAACAATACACACCTCTGCTTTGGGGCGTACTGACGGTGTGGACTGGCGGGCCGATATCACGGGCCGACTGGTGTACACACACGAAAAGAAGATGATGTATGCAGGTGTGTCGTATAGTCCGACGAAATCAGTGACAGCAATGATTGGCGGCAACTTCCACGGCATCCATCTGGGATACAGTTACGAGGTCTATACAACTGCCATCAGCATTGGCAACGGAAGCCACGAACTGTTTGTGGGATATCAGACCGAACTGAATCTCTTCAAGAAGGGACGAAACCTGCATAAGAGTGTGAGATACCTGTAAAATTAAAACAAAATATATGAATAAGAAAAAAAGGTTTAAGATAGCGAATTATGTAGTGGTGAGAGTATTCTCTTACCTCTTACTTCTTACCTCTTGCCTCTTCTTGTCCAGTTGCTTTGGCAGTAAATTGGCTTCGTCTGGTGGAGGCGAGGTGACAGGAACGAGCGGAAGAGCCTTCTCGGAACCGGCACCTTATGGTATGACGCTGATCAAGCGGGGCCATTTGAAGATGGGTATTGAGGCTCAGGACAGTCTCTGGGGTAAGCAGACACCTATCCGTGACATCTCTGTGGACGGCTTCTGGATGGACGAGACGGAGGTGACGAACTCCAAATACCGTCAGTTCGTGAACTATGTACGCGACTCCATCCTCCGTGAGCGTCTGGCAGAACTTGATGAGACCTACCGGACCGTCAAGACGGACAAGGACGGTGAAGAAATCGGAACCCAATTGAACTGGAAGAAAGCCCTGCCCAGAAAGCCAAGTGAGGATGAACAGGAAATCATCGACGGACTCTATGTCACCAATCCTGTGACGGGAGAAAAAATGCTCGACTATACACAGTTGAACTACCGTTATGAGGTCTATGACTATACGACAGCAGCCCTGCGCCGTAACCGTCTGAATCCAGAGGAGCGTAACCTGAATACAGACATTGCTGTCAATCCCAATGAGGAGGTGTGGATCTCTAAGGATACAGCGTATATTGACGATGAGGGAAAGATCGTTCGCGAAACCATAAATCGCCAGTTGACGGGTCCCTGGGACTTCCTTAACACGTACATTGTGAATGTGTATCCCGATACGACCTGTTGGGTGAACGACTTCCCCAATGCCGACAATGAGACCTATATGCGCTATTACTTCTCAAATCCCGCCTATAACGACTATCCTGTCGTAGGTGTGACTTGGGAACAGGCAAACGCTTTCTGTGCCTGGCGCACGGAGTATCTGTTGAAGGGCCTCGGTCCTGCTGCCCGTTATGTGCAGCGCTATCGTCTGCCGACAGAGGCTGAATGGGAGTATGCGGCTCGTGGCAAGGACCAGAACGAGTTCCCGTGGGACAACGAGGATGTGGCCAGTGGCAGGGGTTGTTTCTTTGCCAACTTCAAGCCTGACAACGGTAACTATACGAAGGACGGAAACCTGATTACCAGTCGGGTGGGCATCTATGCTTCCAACACCAACGGTCTTTTCGATATGGCAGGCAATGTGGCAGAGTGGACATCGACCATCTATACCGAGGCAGGCGTAGAGGCGATGAACGACATCAATCCGCAGTTGAAATACAATGCCGCCATCGAGGATCCCTATCGTTTGAAGAAGAAGAGTGTGCGTGGCGGTTCGTGGAAGGATCCTGAGTCGTATATCCGCTCGGCCTGGCGCTCTTCGGAGTATCAGAACCAGCCTCGTTCCTACATCGGATTCCGTTGCGTGCGCAGTCTGGCAAATACAGTTAGTGAGAAAACCAAATCTTCGAAAAAGAAATGACAACATACAGCAAACTGAATATCATCTACCGCTTACAGAAGTGGATGGATAGTGTGCCGGGGCAGACTTTCCTGAATTATGCCTATAGTTGGGGAGCCTCTATCGTGATCTTAGGTACGCTCTTTAAACTGACCCACCTGCCAGGAGCCAACTTCTTCCTGTTCTTGGGTATGGGTACCGAGGTGTTCGTGTTCTTTATCTCAGCCTTCGACCGTCCCTTCGACAAGACGACAGACGGCATGGAACTGGATACGCATGTCAATGCCTCTGGTGATGTCTCTGGTGGCGTGATTATCGGTGGCGGAAGCGTATCTGGTGGTGCTTCCGTTGACACTGCAGAAAGCACTGCATCTGAAGGCGACGATGTGGTCAGCGGTGGTGGTACCACTGTCATTGGCGGCGGAGGCGGCACGATTATCATCGGTGGTGGCTCTATCAGCGGCACTCCTGGCATGCCCTCGGAAACCCTAGGTGAGCCTAGTACTCCTAGTCAAACCAGTATCGATACTGAAGCCATCGCAGCCGTCTCTTCATCAGTGACCACGATGGCTGGCGGTGCGCCAGTTGTGCTGCCTGAGGTGAATCCCGAGTTAGAGGAGGCTACTGCCAACTATGTCGATGAGTTGAAGCGCCTCACCGAGATGCTCTCGAAGGTATCCGAACAGAGTGAGCGTCTGGCCCGTGACTCCGAGGAGATGGAGAACCTGAACCGTACCCTCACAGGTATCTGTAAGGTCTATGAGATGCAGTTGAAGAGTGCCAGTTCGCAGATCGGTACCATCGATGAGATCAACGAGCAGACCCGTAAGATGGCCGAGCAGATAGCAGAACTCAATAAGATCTACGCCCGTATGATCGAGGCGATGACCGCAAAGATGAACGTATAGGACTATGGCAATCAGGAAAAGACCAGTCTCTCCACGCCAGAAGATGATCAATCTGATGTATGTCGTCTTGATGGCTATGCTTGCGCTGAATGTCTCTAATGAGGTGCTCAACGGCTTCTCCATCGTTGAGGAAAGTCTGAAACGCACTACCTCGAATGCGACCTTGGAGAATCTGGCTATCTATGACGACTTTGCCGTGCAGATGAAGAAGAATCCGCAGAAGGTCAAGCAGTGGTATGACAAGTCGCAGCAGGTGAAGGAGATGAGTAGCAAACTCTATGACCTGATTGACGAGTTGAAGCAGGCCATTGTGGTGGAGGCCGATGGCGAGGATGGCGATGTGAGGAATATCCGTAACAAGGAAGACTTGGAGGCTGCCAGTCAGGTTATGCTTTCTCCTGCCCGTGGTCGTGGCAAAGAACTCTTCGATGCCGTCAATGCCTATCGGGCCAATCTGTTGAAGATGGTCAACACGCCCCGACAGAAGAATCTGATTATCTCCACCTTGACGACGGAAGTTCCCAAGAGTGCCAAGGCGATGGGCAAAAACTGGCAGGAATATATGTTTGAGGCTATGCCGGCAGCCGCTGCCGTGACCCTGCTCTCGAAGTTGCAGAGTGATGTGCGCTATGCCGAGGGAGATGTACTTCATACGCTGGTGCAGAATATCGATGTGAAGGATATCCGTGTGAATGCCCTTGAAGCCTTTGTGATTCCCAACTCACAGACCATTGTGCGGGGTGATAAGTTTTCGGCCCATATCGTGATGGCTGCTGTGGATACTACACAGGTACCGGATATCTTTATAGGCAATCAGAAAGTGACGCTTAACGACAATCTCTATGAACGTATCTGTAATGCGACGGGCGACTTTACGTTGGCTGGCTATTTGGAGACGGTAAATGGTAATGGTGAACGCATCCGTCGTGACTTCTCACAGAAGTACACCGTTGTCGATCCCAGTGCCACTGTCAGTGCCGATCTGATGAATGTGCTCTATGCCGGTTATAATAACCCTGTCAGCATCAGTGTGCCAGGCGTTCCCCTGAACAAGATTACGGCTACGATGTCGGGTGGCACGTTGCAGCCTGTAGGCCCTGGAAAGTATATTGCCCGTCCCTCGACAGTGGGACAGAATGTCACCTTTACCGTGATGTCGACTAATACGGGGCGTGCCCAGCAGATGGGACAGTTCTCGTTCCGTGTCCGTAAGTTGCCCGATCCTACACCATATATTAACATGAAGGATGAGCACGGCAATCCTACTCGCTATAAGGGCGGTGGATTGGCAAAGGGACAGTTGGTGGCAGCCGATGCCATCGGAGCCGCCATCGATGATGGTATCCTCGATATTGCCTTCCGTGTGCAGAGTTTCGAGACGGTATTCTTCGACAATATGGGTAATGCCGTGCCGATGGCATCTGAGGGCGCACAGTTCTCTGCCCGCCAGAAGGAGAACTTCCGTAAGTTGACGCGTAACCGTCGGTTCTATATCTCCCGTGTGACAGTAGTCGGTCCCGATGGTCTGACGCGTACGCTCCAAAACCCGATGGAGGTGATTGTTAAGTAGTTAAGAAGTTAAGTAGTTAAGAAGTTAAGAAGATATGAAGAGAGTATTATTCTTATTGACGATAGTGCTAGTGGCAGGCGCAGTGATGGCCCAGCCGAAGGCACGCCGTGTACAGCAGCAACAACAGCAGCAGGCAGAACAACAGAAAAAGTCTGGCGGTTCTTCATCGTCGACGATGAGCCGGCGTGCGCAGATCTCATTCCCTACCTCTCTGGATGTTCCTGAGGATGTGGTATGGCGGCGTGACATCTACCGTGAGATCAATCTCGAAGATGATCCGAATTCCGGACTCTATTTTCCTGTGGAGCCGCAGGGTAAGCAGGTCAACTTGTTTACCTATCTCTTCAAATTGGCCCAGAACGGTTATATCCCCGTCTATGAATACCCTACCGATGGCAGCGATGTCTTTGAGGATGCCTCAAAGGTGGAGATGAAGACCATCCTCGACAATTACCATATCTTCTATGAGGAGCAGAACGGTAAGTTGAAAGTCGACAACAGCGACATCCCCTCTGCCGAGGTCAAGAAGTATTATCTGAAAGAGAGTGCCTACTACGATCAGGCCAACTCTTCCTTCCGTATCAAGGTGCTGGCGCTCTGTCCCATCATGCTGCGTGAGGATGATTTCGGCGGTGAGGCCACGCAATATCCTCTTTTCTGGGTGAAGTATAGCGACCTGGAGCCTTTCCTGAACCGTCAGACGGTGATGACTTCCAGTCTGAACAATGCCGCCACGATGTCGATGGATGACTATTTCACAATGAATAAATACAAGGGAAAGATCTATAAGACCACGAATATGCTGGGTAAGACACTGGCGCAGATCTGTGATGGCGACACAACCAAACTGACGGCTGAACAGAAACGTATCGAGGCTGAGTTGGAGGCTTTCCGTAAGAATATCTTCGGCGACCCTGCCAAGCGCGATTCCCTCGACAGCATCGCCAATGTCAATCCGCAGAACGTGAAGGCAGCCAAGAAGGTCAAGGTTCAGAAGGCCAAGCAGAATAGTGCTCGCCGCACCAAGGTCAGTGGTACGAAAACCAAGAACAGTCCGGCAACTCCCAGTAGTGGCTCTGCCCGCGTGACGGTTCGTCGTGAGAGACATTAAAACGTATATTTAGAAATTATTCTTGGAAAAAGAGCGATTATTCGCTCTTTTTTTATATCTTTGCACCGTAGAACTTATAATTGATCAATTATGAAAAGGTTTTTTTCTTTAGTAGTACTGTTTTCTGCCATGACAATGGCTGTGCAGGCACAAAATGTCAAGTTCGGTATCAAGGGAGGTCTTGATATTCAGGACATGAAGTTTGATAACACTGTATTTGATACAGACAACAAGTTGGGCTGGTTTGTTGGTCCTACTCTTCAGGTCTCACTGCCTATAGGTGGCTTAGGTGTTGACATTGCCGGACTCTATAATCAGAAGAAGTATGAAGTCAATGGCGAGTCCATCAAACAGCAGAGTATCCTCGTACCCGTCAATGCACGTTTGAATTTAGGTATTGGCAGTAGTGCTGGCATATATGTGGCAGCCGGTCCTCAGTTTACCTTCAATGTCGGTGATGATGAGTTTAAATGGAATGACAAGAACAATGTCGAGAACACTTTCCAGTTGAAGAAGTCTGCTTTCAGTGTCAACCTTGGTGCAGGTATCTATTTCTCAGACCATCTGGAAATAGGCTTTGCCTACAACATCGCTTTGGGCTCTACGGCTGATGCTACATGGGGCAAGGCTACCGATGCTGTGTTCCATAACGACGACACCAAGCCCAAGTCCTGGCATGTCTCAGCCGCTTATTACTTCTAAGTAGACCTTGTTCGTCGACATCATTTTACCTTTGCCGCTCGACGGTTTCTTCACCTATTCCGTTCCACAACCGTGGGGGGAACAGGTGAAGATTGGTATTCGCGTGTTGGTTCCTTTCGGACGGAATAAGACTTATGTCGGCATTGTAGCAAAGACGCACAAGGGACCTCTCCCCAGTGACTTCCAGATCAAGGACATTCTTCAGGTGATGGACGCAGAGCCAATCCTGTTGGATAGTCAGTTGCGCCTCTGGCAATGGATTGCCGACTATTATATGTCGCCTATCGGTGAGGTATATAAGGCGGCACTTCCCTCAGGACTGAAAGCCGAGGAGGGTTATAAGCCGCGTACTGAGACCTATATCCGTTTGGCACCTAACTTCCGTAGTGAACAAACACTCCATATTGCCCTCGATATGCTGCAACGGGCCCCCAAGCAACAAAAGGCTCTTATTGATTTCCTCTCTCTGAATGAATCAGTTACACGTGACGAATTGTTGAATGAAGGGCATACGCTTCAAACCATTAATGCCTTGCAGAAACGTGGCATCTTTGAGACTTATGAGAAGGAGGTGGGACGCCTAAATCATGGCGGGGAGCCTCATCTTGATAATATCAAGTCCCTGAGCGCACCCCAACAGGATGCTTACAACCAGATACAGTTCTCGTTTCTGAAAAAGAATGTCACCCTTCTTCATGGTGTCACTTCTTCTGGCAAAACCGAAATCTATATCCACCTGATACGTCAGACTCTCCAACAGAAACAGCAGGTGCTCTATCTCCTGCCAGAGATAGCCCTGACCGTCCAGATTATGGAGCGACTGCAACATGTCTTCGGTAACCGGCTTGGTATCTATCACTCCAAGTACTCCGATGCCGAGCGTGTGGAGATATGGCAGAAGCAACTCTCCCAGAATCCTTACGATGTCATCCTCGGTGCCCGTAGTGCTGTGTTCCTGCCCTTCCAACGCCTCGGTCTTGTCATTGTTGACGAGGAACATGAGACATCCTACAAGCAGCAGGATCCCATGCCCCGCTATCATGCCCGTAGTGCCGCCATCGTACTGGCACAACTATTCAAGGCTAGGACCTTGCTTGGCACTGCCACCCCCTCCCTCGAGTCTTATCACAATGCCAAGACTGGCAAATATGCCCTCGTCGAACTCTTCCAGCGCTACAAGGGTATCGAACTACCAGAGATACAGATTGTCGACATCAAGGACTTGCAATACCGTAAGATGATGAATGGCCCCTTTTCGCCATTATTATTAAATAAGGTACGCGAGGCTTTGGAGCGTGGTGAGCAGGCCATTCTCTTCCAGAATCGTCGTGGCTATGCGCCGATGTTGGAATGTAAGCAATGCGGATGGGTGCCTCATTGCAGCCACTGTGATGTGTCGCTCACCCTCCACCGTAACCTGAACCAACTCACGTGCCATTATTGCGGGACCGTCTATCAGGTGCCAACGGAGTGTCCTGCCTGTGGCAGCAAGGAACTCCAGACGCGAGGCTATGGTACAGAGAAGGTGGAGACTGATATTCGCGATATTTTCCCTGAGGCACGCATTGCCCGTATGGATCTCGACACCACCCGTACACGTCAGGCCTACGAACGTATCATCAGTGATTTCTCCGCAGGACGCACCAACCTCCTTATCGGTACCCAGATGATCTCGAAAGGTCTTGACTTCGACAAGGTCTCTGTGGTGGGTATCCTCAATGCCGACACGATGCTCAACTATCCTGATTTCCGTGCCTACGAACATGCCTTCATGATGATGGCACAGGTCAGTGGCAGGGCAGGGCGCAAGGGTAGAAGAGGACTTGTCATCCTTCAAACCAAGAGTCCCAATCTTCCACTCATCAGTCAGGTCGTTCATAACGACTATGCCGCCTTCTATCGTTCCATGATTACTGAGCGCCAACAGTTCCACTATCCTCCTTATTATCGCCTTGTTTATGTCTATCTGAAACATCGTCAGGATGTTGTCGTTGAGGCTGCGGGTATTGAGATGGGCAGTCGACTGCGTCAGTTGTTCCCAGGCCGTGTCCTTGGTCCTGATAAGCCCGGCATCTCCAAGGTTAAGTCCCTCTCCATCCGTAAGATCGTTCTCAAATTTGAACTGAGCCTTAATATGGCAGAGGTTCGGAAATATTTAGCGCTTGCCCAGAAGCAGATGCTCCAAGACAAGCGCTATACATCCCTCCAAATCTACTACGATGTAGATCCGTTGTAAGTTAGAACGCCAGTTCGCATGCGACACCAAGAACTCGGTTGGTGCGGGTAAAGGAGTCGCTGACCAGAGGCTCCTTTGAGGTTACGCGGTCGTAGTCCTCATAGTTTGTCTGGAAATAGGCTGCCTTGAGGGTTACGACATCACTGGCTTTGTAGTTGAAACCGAAACCGAAACTGTAACTGTTGACGACAAACGACATGTCGTTCATGTAGGCATCGGTGAGTTGATAGCGCGTAAACTGGGTACCACCGCTGACGGTGAGGCGGTCGGTGATGTCCCACTCGACACCTGCCAGATACTCGTTGGTACCACCGTCAAGCAGATCCTGCGTGTTGTTGTACCAGTGGACATTCTTGTCGTAGAAGTGGTGATAGCCGAGGTTCAGGCGCACCTCATCAGTGATGTTCCACATGGCACCTACGGCAAGTTGGGCGGGAGAGTCCTCGTCAATCTTCTCACCGTCACGGAACTTGTTGACGGCAGGAATCTCACTGGCCTCGTTGACGGTCGACTCGTTTTTCATGCGTATCTCGGTCTTGAACTCGTATTTGGCGGCGAAGTTGAAAGGCCCCACCTTGTAGTCAATGCCGATGATCGGAGCCACACCTACCGATGACTGGTTACAGAGCAGGTTGACACCCTGCGAGTACTTCTGCAGGGCATTGAGGCTCTGCTTCGTACCTTCGAGTTGAGTCTTCTGGGCAGTGAGTTCGGTGGGGACAGGTATACCGGCAGCCTCGTATTGCGCCATACCTGCATTGATCTGATTGATGCCACCGTCGATGGTGGTTTCAGCACCCTGCAGGAAATTGCCGAAGTCGAGATAACCACCTGCGGTATTCACCATGATGTTGCTGATCTTCGCCTTATAGGTGGCTGTGCCGTAGAGCAGTCGCAGTCCGCCGTAGACGGAGAGGTCGGGCGTGACCTTATAGGCAGCACCGAGTTGGAAACCGAAATAGTAGTTACGTCCTTCCATATAACCGTCCATATCGTAGCCAGTGGCACCAAAGGGCTGCAACATATTGGCGATGCTACCCACGACACTCTCAAAAGAACCGAGACCGTCGGCAAACTCACAACTGCCGCCGCCACCAGGGACGGAGAAGTTGAACTGCATACTCCAGTTTCCTTTATTATAGGCGGCCTGGATGGAAGGGATGAATGGGGCATCGGCTACACCTTCGAAAGACTTAGAGGTCTGACCTTGATTCTTACGACCAAGGGCGAATGTGTGGTTATTACATACGATGGTACGCGTCTGACGGGCGTATTGCCAGTTGATACCGAGATGGAAGCCTTCGGGTAGGAAGGCCACGCCTGCAGGATTGCTGTAAACGCCATCAAGACCGATGGCTGCATCGCGGGCAGGGTTACGTAGGAAGTCAATACTTTGGTTGGTGTTGGTTAAGATGCCACCTGCTGTGGCGGTTGTTGCTGTGGCCAGCATCACACTGGCGACAATAGCATTAATCTTTTTCATATCCTTAAACATCTTTTTACGAAAACGGCTGCAAAGGTAAAAAGATTATATCTAAACGTTGTGTTTGCGCGCACAAAGTTAACGAAGTTTAACGAATATTGCACACAAATATGCACAATTGTGCAATTCTGTGCAGTTTTTGCACAAAGTTGGGGCTAAATGTGCATATTTTCTTGCTTACTTCTTTAATTCCGGATAACTGACACGCGTATGGTAGATAGTTTTCAGTTTCTCGATGAGGACGGTCTTGGCATACTCGATGTCGCGGAAGGTGATGGGGCATTCCCTGAAATAGCCTTCGGCCACTTGACCGTCGATGAGGCGGTTAACCAAGTCACGGATGCTCTTCTCCGTATAGTCGGGGAGAGAACGTGAGGCGGCTTCTACAGAGTCGGCCATCATCAGGACGGCTTGTTCCTTGGTAAAGGGGTTGGGACCCGGGTACGTGAATAGCAGGTCGTCGACGGGCTCATCGGGATGGGCATTCTTCTGCTGTACATAAAAGTACTTGGCCTTGCCTTGTCCGTGATGGGTAGCAATGAACTCCTTGATGATATCGGGCAGATTGTACTTGTCGGCCAGTTTCATGCCCTCGGTGACGTGACTGATGATCATCTGGGCACTATCGATATAGGTCATGCTCTCATGCGGATTGACACCCGACTGGTTCTCAGTGAAATAGATGGGGTTGATTGTCTTGCCGATGTCGTGATAGAGGGCACCCGTGCGTACCAGTTGACTCTTGGCACCTATCTTTTGCGCTATCTCGCCTGCGAGGTTTGCCACCTGGATGGAGTGATTGAAAGTGCCGGGGGCCACCTCACTCATGCGGCGGAGCAGTTCCTTGTTCATATCGGAGAGTTCAATCAAGGTGATGTTCGACGTGAAACCGAAAGCCTTCTCAATGAGATAGAGCAACGGGTAGGAACAGAACAATAGCAGACCATTAATAATAAGGTAGTTGAATTCGCTGTATTCGATCTTGGTCAGGCTGTTGTCACGGATCCAGTCGAGTGCGAGGTTGGTGAGGGCTGCTGAGACGGTGACGAGCACGGCGGTCCAGAACAGTTGTGAACGGCTTGACAGTTCGCGCAGAGAGTAGATAGCCACCAGTCCTGCCACGAGTTCCACGGCAATGAATTTTAAGGGGGACTGCAGGACACAGGCACAGATGAGGATCATCGTAGTGTGCGCAATGAATGCCGTGCGTGAGTCCATGAATACCCGGATGAAGATGGGCACCATCGCAAAGGGGATGATGTAGACATGGAGGATGTTGTGGCTGACCATTACCGAGGCAGCGACGGTGAATACGATGATGAGTGAGTAGAGCATGGCCAGTGACCTGGGCTTCTCGAAATAATCCTTGCGGAAAAGGGTCAGGAAGAAGGTCATACAGACCACCAGAATGGTGACATAGAGTATCTGTCCCAGAATGGTAACGCTGATTTGCTGTTTGTTCTTCTCACGCCGGTCCATTTCTTTTTGGAAAGATAGGAGGATATTATAGGTCTTGGCATCAACTATGTCGCCCCGATCGATAATCTTCTGACCTTGTTGGGCAATGCCGCTGGCTAAGGGGATGCTATTCTGCAAGTCGCTAAGACTGGCCTCACTCCGCTCTTTGTCGTAAATGAGGTTGGGGGAGATGTAGTCGTTGAGACTGCATTTCTGAAGGATTTCCCTGTGGGCGGACAACTCAGGCTCGTCAAAAATAAACTCATAGGCCGACACTGTCGAATAGGTGCTGTTGATTTGTGCACTGACGGCGACCTTCCCGTTGATGATACGTATCATCTGGGTGGTGTCCTTACTGAATCTCGCATAGTCGGCATTACTCATAACACCTTGGGCATAGATACGGTGCAGACGGTTGGCAATGATACTGATATAATCGTCGGGCAGACCGGGAATGCCTTTGTTGTAGTCTTTCACAAACTGACGGGTCTGCATGCCCTCCGTCTCCTTATTGTAATTGAAGTAGGGCTCATACAGTCGCATCAGTGAGTCGCGCTCAGCCTTGACCACCTCATCACCTTTGTAGATGGGGAAGTCGAAGGGGGCCTTTAGGTCGGAATAAATCCAGGGCTTGCCCTTTTCGATGCGATAGGTGCTGTGGGTGTCGCGTGGAAGAGCCCATATGATGATGGCAACTGTGCCTATAATCAGTCCTGTACGAATCAGAAAATCGTGCCAGGAGATGTCGGATTTTAGATTAAAACTGCCCATAATAGAAATATTTTGGTGCAAAGATACAAATAAAGCCACAGATTACACAGATTTTCGCGGATTATTTTGTACCTTTGCAGACAAAATAGCAAATTTTATGTCTGAAAGAAGAGTGAGGGTGCGCTTTGCACCGAGTCCTACAGGGGCTTTACACATCGGCGGTGTGCGTACTGCCTTATATAATTACCTGTTTGCCAAACAGCACGGCGGTGATTTGGTGTTCCGTATTGAGGATACCGACTCCAACCGTTTCGTGCCAGGTGCGGAGGAATATATCATCGAGTCGTTCAAGTGGCTGGGAATCAAGTTTGATGAGGGCGTGTCCTTTGGCGGCGACAAGGGACCTTACCGTCAGAGTGAGCGGCGTGCGATTTATAAGGAATATGTTCAGCAACTGTTGGATGCTGGCAAAGCCTATATTGCCTTTGATACCCCTGAGGAGTTAGAGGCAAAGCGTGCAGAGATACAGAATTTCCAGTATGATTGTCATACCCGTAGTATGATGCGTAACTCGCTGACACTGCCAAAGGAGGAGGTGGAACAACTGATTGCCGATGGCAAACAGTATGTGGTGCGCTTCAAGATTGAGGCAGGACAAGAGGTGCTGGTGAATGACCTGATCCGCGGGGAAGTGCGTGTAAAGAGTGATATTCTCGATGACAAGGTGCTTTATAAGAGTGCCGACCAATTGCCGACTTATCATCTGGCTAATATTGTAGATGACCATCTGATGGAGATCTCCCACGTGATCCGTGGTGAGGAGTGGTTGCCTTCAGCCCCTTTGCATGTACTGTTGTATCAGGCCTTCGGCTGGGAGGATACGATGCCGCAGTTTGCCCATCTGCCTTTGTTGCTGAAGCCCGACGGCAAGGGGAAACTCTCGAAGCGTGACGGTGACAGGTTAGGTTTCCCTGTATTCCCATTGTTGTGGAAGGATCCGAAGACGGGCGAGACATCACGTGGCTATCGTGAGGACGGCTATTTCCCTGAGGCAGTCATCAACTTCTTGGCTCTCTTGGGATGGAATCCGGGTACAGAACAGGAAATCTTCTCACTTGATGAACTCGTGCCGCTGTTTGACATCTCAAAATGTTCAAAGGCTGGTGCAAAGTTTGCCTACGATAAGGGTATCTGGTTCAATCATGAATATATCTTGAAGAAATCGGCAGAAGAGATCGCCTTGCTGTTCTTCCCTATCGTGAAGGAACACTGTCCGCAGGAGACGTTGGAGCGTGTAACGGCAGTGACGGCTATGATGAAGGATCGTGTGAACTTTGTCAAGGAACTATGGCCCTTGTGCTCCTTCTTCTTCGAGGCTCCCACCGAGTATGACGAGAAGACGGTGAAAAAACGTTGGAAAAGAAATGTCGATCCCTCCGAAGGAGTGGATTCGGCACAGCAACTGACAGAACTGATCGGCGTGCTCGAAGGTATCAATGACTTCTCCTTAGAGAATCAGGAACAGATTGTCCATGCATGGATTGAACAGAAGGAATATAAGTTGGGCAACATTATGAATGCCTGGCGACTCACGTTGGTAGGCGAGGGTAAGGGCCCGGGTATGTTTGATATCTCTGCTTTTTTAGGCAAGGAAGAAACCATTGCAAGAATGAAGCGTGCCATAGAAGTGCTTGGATGATATATAACCTGATTATATACGTTTATCTCCTTGGAGTGGCTATCTATAGTTGCTTCAATGAGAAGGTGCGGAAGATGTGGCATGGTGAACGTGCGGCTTTCGGTGTCCTGAAAGAGAAGGTAGATCCGCAGGCGAAATATGTATGGTTCCATGCTGCCTCATTGGGCGAGTTTGAACAGGGTCGTCCGTTGATGGAGCGCCTGCGCAAGGAACATCCGGAATATAAGATCCTGCTGACATTCTTCTCTCCTTCGGGCTATGAGGTCAGGAAAAACTACGAAGGGGCGGATATCATCTGTTATCTGCCGTTGGATACCCCTATCAATGCCATCCGTTTCCTGCGACTGGTTCGCCCTGTGATGGCGTTCTTCATCAAATATGAGTTCTGGTATAATTATCTGCATATCCTGAAACATCGGAATGTACCTGTCTATAGTGTGTCGAGTATCTTCCGTCCGGATCAGGTGTTCTTCAAGTGGTATGGTCGACAATACGGTCGTGTGCTGAATTGCTTTACGCATTTCTTTGTACAGAACGAGGTCAGCAAGGAACTGCTGGCAAAGATACGCATCACGAATGTTTCTGTGGTGGGTGATACCCGTTTTGACCGTGTACTGCAGATCAAGGAGGCCGCTAAGCGACTGCCGATTGTCGAGGGATTTGTCAAGGAGTCAGGAGTCAGGAGTCAGGAGTCCGGAGAATACTCTAAGCCGAAAGTTTTCGTGGCTGGGAGCAGTTGGCCACCTGACGAAGAGATTTTTATCAAGTATTTCAATAAGCATAAGGATTGGAAACTGATCATCGCGCCGCATGTCATTGGCGAGGATCATCTGTCTCAGATAGAAAAGATGTTGGAAGGTCGTAAGGTCGTCCGCTATACTGCCGCAGAGAAATCACACACCTCTCACCTCTCACCTCTCACCTCTTCTGATGTTCTGATTATTGACTGCTACGGCTTGCTCTCCAGTATCTATCACTATGGCGATGTGGCCTATGTGGGTGGTGGTTTTGGTGTGGGCATCCACAATCTCTTGGAAGCCGCCGTCTGGGATGTCCCTGTGTTCTTCGGCCCTAACAACCAGAAATTCCAAGAGGCGCAGGGTTTGAAGCAGAGTGGTGGTTTTGAGATTAGCAATTACGAGGACTTTGAACGACAGATGAACCGTTTCGCTTCAGACAGCAACTATCTGCAAGAACAAGGCCGTAAGGCTGGTCAGTTCGTACAATGTCTGGCTGGTGCCACGGAGAAGGTGATGGCCTCTATTTGTTGATGATTTCCAGTCTTCGTACACCCCGATAGTCAACCCATTTCTGTTTTTCCAAGTATTGTATGATCAGATCGGTCGTTTGGATGTTCAGTGTCTGCGCTGAGCCCTCGGGTATCTTACTGGTAGCGGTAATGTAGTTGTTGGTTGCAACTCGGTACTTACGCTTCATGTCGAACTTCTTACCGTCGGGAGTTAACAGACGGGCACTCTTGAATCTGGAAGGATTTGACTTGTCGATTTCCAAGACGCATTTCATGCCACTTACGTATGGGAAACTATAGAGTACGTTATTGCTGTAGGAAACCATCATTCTCAGTATCTCGTCGCCAGTCAGTTCGAGAATAACGGCATTGTTGTCAAAAGGATCCATTTCCAGCACGTCACGCACGGTGATGTCACCAGCGGGGTGTGAATCGAGGCGTACGCCACCGGGGTTCTCTATGGCAATCTCCGCCCCTGTCTCTGCCATAAAGGCATCGCACATCATACAGCCCAGTTCCTCACGGGCTTCGAAAGGTGTCTCTGCCGTAGCCAACACTTGTTTGAATTTGGGATTGTCACTAAAGTACTCAACCATCGCCTCTACGAGTTTGTTCTTTTTCGGATACTTCTTGATGTCGATATATTCTGCCTTCTTTTCAACAATCTTTCCGTCCTCAAGAGTGAGGGTGATATAAGTGACACGTCCGAACTTGTTTTTGTTCTGGGTGATGAGTATGCCGTTAACGAAGTCCTCGGCTTTCAGTTGCGTATGCGTGTGACCGCCTATGATGAGGTCAAACCAGGGGAAAATCTTGGCCATCTCTATATCGTCAGGGTAGCCTAAGTGGGAAAGGAGGATGGTGACATCACATTGTTGGCTGAGCCACTCGTACTTACGGATCTCTTCCATGGCGGGTGTAAACCAAAAGCCTTTCAGGTTGTCGGGGTGTGTACTGGGAATACCTTGTGGATTCAGTTGGATGACGCCGATGACGCCTACCTTCAGACCTTCTACGTCAAAGATCTGATAAGGAATGGTGCGGATGTTGGCAGAGTCGGTGGAGAATACATTGGCACAGATATATCGGAAGTTGGAGAGTCCGATAAGACGTGGCAGGGAATTGGAGTCAAACTCGTGGTTGCCTAGTGTAGAACCATTGAAACCGACCATGTTCATCAGGGCCACCATCGGGTAGGCAGGAATCTCGTATTTGTCGTTCAGAGGATTACCCGTGCGGTTGTCGCCTGCTGAGAATACCAGTAGTGAGGGATCTTCTGTCCGCAGACTGTCAATCAATGCGGCTAATTGTGGGAATACGCCTATCTGGGCATGCATATCATTGGTAGCCAGAATATGTATGTTGCGTTTCTCTGCATTGACAACTATTGCCAGTGCAAGTGCCAACCACAGGATAACAAACTTTTTCTTCATTCGTCTTGCGCTAAAAGTTATTAATGCGAGTGCAAAGGTACAAAATATTTCTTAAATAAGAGTATTTTATTTTGATTTCTTAGTAACTTTGCGGTCTAAAAATGTGAAAGCGAAAAAAAAGAGGATTAAATATCGTAAATAAGAAATATGAAGAAGTATGTTTTTTTGTTATTTGCTGCCGTGGCTCTGATGAGTGCCGGTAAGCAGGATGGTGCCATCACCAAGGAAAACGGTTCCACCATTGTGAACACGACTACCATCGCCAAGGATGTAGAAGGCTATAACGGTCCTGTCCCCCTGAAGATATATATCAAGAAGAATAAGATTGAAAAGGTGGAGTTGTTGAAAAATCAAGAGACACCCAAGTATCTGGTAAAGGTGAAGAAAGCCTTAGAGAACGCCTGGGACGGATTGACTGTCAAGGAAGCACAGGCCAAGAAAGTCGATGCGGTTACAGGAGCCACTTTCACGTCGGAGGCCATCATTAAGAATGTCCAGAAAGGACTTGACCACTACCAGAAGAATAAATAAGGATTTCAGAAGAATCGAAAAGGAGTGAAAAATGTTTCACTCCTTTTTTGTTTTCCGATGCTGCCATATCTCTACCGAGTTGACGATGTTTTGCCAGAGGATGTAACAGCCAGGGCCTACACTCGACAAGGGATTGAGGTAGGTCGATGAGAGCCAGATGGCAAAAGCCGTGTTCTTTTGCCCCAAAGCCTGTCCGGCCTCTTGCGTATGGTTGAAGTAGTGACCGATGAAGCGTCCTACGGCAAACTGCACGATACAGATCATCAGTCCGAGGATGGCTATTGCTATCAGCAGGGTGATTGTTGTGTTGGAATGAACAATGTTCTTCACGGTAGTACCCGTGACAATCATCAGTGAACAGCCCCAGAGGTAGTAACTGAGGTCTTTAATCGAGATAATCTTCTTATGTAGACGATGCATATAGTGCTTCACGATATAGGCTAACAACATCGGAACAATCAGCACGATGAATACTTCATGCAAGATCTTGATGAAGGCTGCCCAGAAGGTGATGTCTGCCCCTTTCTCGATCAGGGGGAAACAGATGGGTACTAATAAAGCGGTGATGAAATTAGAGATGAAGGTGAAGGTGGTCATCTGTTCTAAGGAACCTCCAAGTTTCTGGGTAACGACGGCTGCCGCTGTGGCACATGGACAGATGATGCACATCAGAAGTGCCTCGAAGAGGATCAGAGTGTTGGGTGATGGGTGTTGGGTGATGGTGGTAACCATGATGAGACCGATGAAGAGCAGTTGGAACACGCTTACCCATAAATGCCAGGCCACGGGGCGCATTTTGTGGAAATCCACTTTGCAGAACGTGACGAAAAGCACTAGGAACATGAACATCGGGAGGATAGCGTCGAAGATGGGGGCAAAGAAATCGGCTGCTGTCTCCAACTGGGGCGTAAAGGCAAAAAGGAGATAGAACAGACAGCCTGTACCCATAGATACCGGCAGTGTCCAGTCTTTGAGGAATCTTATAACAGAAGAGTAATCTCTCACCTCTTACCTCTCACCACTCTCCTCTAAATAGTATTTCGAATACGCCACGTAGTGCTTGGCGTTATCCGTCTGTCCAGGACTGACGGGTTTGAGGTATCTGGCAGGTACGCCGCCCCAGATCTCATGAGGGGGAATTTTCGTGTTCTGCAAGACCAGTGCCCCTGCCGCCACGATGGCACCCTCGCCAATCTCACAGCCATCGAGCAGGGTACTGCCCATACCGATTAAGGCTCCGTCGTGGATGGTGCAGGCATGTACGGTGACATTATGCCCGATGGTCACTTCGCTGCCGATGTGGGTAGGGCCAGTGTCGTGGGTTACATGCACGCAACTGCCGTCCTGTACATTCGTACGGTCACCGATGGTGATGGGAGCCACGTCGCCACGTACCACGGCATTAAACCATACCGAACACTCATCGCCCATCGTCACATCACCCACGATGGTGGCATTCTCGCTGAAATAACAGTCCTTGCCCCACTTGGGCGAGAGACCTCTGTAACTCTTGATCAGTGCCATCAGGGTACGTTGTATTCTATGATGCCGTCATCGGCAGATTCCGCCTGCTGCTCCTTGCCTTTCTTTTCCAGATATTGCACCATCGACTTTTTCCAGTTCATCTTATGGGTCTCGTCGATGAAATTGCCGATGAGCCACTCACCATGCTCGAAGACCAGTTCCAACTGTACCTTCGTCTGACTGCCTAAGTTATGCAGGGTGAAGAAGGCATTGGCGTGGGTATTGTCTTTCACGTCGATTTTCAATCCGCTGATGGTGATCTTTCCCCAGTCCTGTCCCATAATCCAGTAGTCGGCATCAAAGAAACCTCCTCTGCCCATGTTCTCGGCATCCTTCGAGTTGACCATCTGGACGAGAGTCTTCCATTCCGAGGTGCAGTAGGCATCATCCAACTGGTCGTTGGAGGGTGTGATGTCGTTGATTTCGGGATAGGCCTCTGCCACAGCCGCATAGATGGCATTCACACGGTCTGTGATCACTTCGGGGTCGGTACTGTCCTTTTGTTCATTGCCTGTTGCGATTCCTTCCACTGGCGGTGCATCACTTCCCAGCGGGATGATGTTTGCCTTGTCCTTGTTGCCGCAAGCAGTCAGCGCCATGATGATGCAGCATGATAAGATGATTTTCTTCATATCCATAGTCTTGATGGTGAAAATGTAAAGAGAGCAGCATGGCGAACCATACTGCTCTCTTGTATAGAATCAATTACAGGTTCGGATTGATCTTGCTCCACTCTGAGATGGGAGGAACGATGTTCAGTGTCACCAGTTCGTCACGCATCTTGCAGAGGTGCTCGTAACTCTGGTCGAGTTTGGCGTTCTCATCGGGAGTACCCTGAGGCACCTCGAACTTAGCACCCTCGGCAGTCATGGTGGTCTTCATGGCCATCATGATGTGGTCGTACTTGTCGGTCTTCACGTAGGTGCCAACGGGGAAGCGGAAAGGCTCACCACCCATGGCTGCACGGATCATCTCAACGGAGAGATAAGCCGGGCTCTGGAATGAAGAACGTCCACGGAGTTCAATAATCTTGGCACCACCCTTGGTGACGTCGACCTTCATCTGCTCCCATTCCTCAGCGGGGAACTCAGCGGTACCGATGATGTCAGTCAGTTTACGACCGGCAATCTCTACGTGGCTGCCGAAGACGGCCATCTGCTCACCGTGGCCACCGTAGGTAGCGCAACCAGTGATCTGGTTCTGCATCACACCGAACTTCTTGGCGAGAGCGCTCTGCAGACGGGTGGTATCGAGACCTGCAAGGGTGGTCACCTGACCTGGCTTCAAACCAGAGTACAGCAGGGTCACCAGACCAGTGAGGTCAGCGGGGTTGAAGATGATCACCACGTGTTTCACATCGGGACAGAACTTTTTGATGTTCTGACCGAGCTCCTCGGCAATCTTACAGTTGCCGGCGAGCAGGTCCTCACGGGTCATACCGGCCTTACGGGGAGCACCACCAGAAGAGATGATATACTTAGCGTTCTTGAAAGCCTCCTCAGCGTCGGTGGTAGCCACGATGTTCACATCGTCAAAACCACTCTGACGCATCTCCTCGGCTACACCCTCTGGAGAGAAAACGTCGTAAAGACAAATCTCAGTTGTCAGACCCATCATCAAGGCGGTCTGAGCCATGTTCGAACCAATCATACCGGCTGCGCCGACGATGGTCAATTTCTCATTTGTTAATGCCATAATTGTATTACTTACGTTTTAATTATCAAAAGTGCTGCAAAGATAGC
>JAGCRH010000147.1 GCA_017964785.1 Prevotella sp. | reverse complement strand
CCGAGGGGGGAGAACAAATCTGCCCGTAGGCCTGCCGAGGCTGTCAGACGGTCAGAAAACTTAAAGATGCCATTCAGCCATACCGCATTTTCCCAGGCGCGTCGCTGTTCTTTCACATGCTTTGTGACAAACTTCCACTCTGCCGACTTCACATTCAACAGCGTCGATGACAGTCCTGCATCCAACTGGTGCTTGCCAAGGTCGATATGGAAGTCCTGCCGAAGGGAGCCCTGTCGGATATGTCCGTTGAACCAGATGTTCATGCCAAAGATATCAATACCATTGTCGGTCAGGTAGCCACTATATAATAAGGTGGTTTGGGCATGCGAGCCGCCCCGGAAGTGGTGAAGCCATTTCAGACTGCTTGCCAGGTTGTTCCAGCGGATATCTATCATATCCTCCAGTGCCGTACGGTCATAGCCAGTGAAGAATGAGAGGAAGAGTTGATCGCGCTGCCCGATGATCCAGTCCAACTTCGCGTTGATATCATAGAAATAGAGTGTGTTGTTCTTGAAATCATCCGTCAGTTTGAGGAAGGCATCCAGATAACTGCGACGGGCCGTGACCAGAAAGGAGGCTTTGTCCTTGACGATGGGACCTTCTATCGTCCCTTTGGCTGAGAGCAGTCCGATGGAGGCTCCCCCGTGCCAGTCATGTTTGTTACCAGTACGTCCCGTCAGGTCGAGCACAGCCGATGAGGCACCGCCATACTGGGCGGGCAACAAACCTTTATAGAGTGTGGCATTGCCGAGGGCGTCATCGTTGAAGGCTGAGAAAAGACCAGCCAGATGTCCTACGTTATAGACGGGCGCATTGTCGTAGAGTATCAGGTTCTGTGCTGCAGTACCGCCTCTGACCTGAAAACTACTGGACGCATCGCTTTCCGACTTGACACCAGGCAAGAGTTGGATGGCACGCATCACATCGTTCTCACCAAAGAGCGAGGGGGCTGCCGTCAGGTCCTTCAGTTGCAGTTGCTCGGCGCCTGCCTGCACATTCTGCACACGTTGCCGGGCGGAGTTGGAGGTCACGACAACTTCCTCTATCTGCTCTGTGCGGATAGTGTCAGGCGGCAGTGCCATCAGGGCGGAAAACAGTGCGCTCAGAATAAACATGGGTGCAAAGGTAGTATTTTTTTTGGAAGTTTCCAAAAAAAATACTACCTTTGCCACGTCATTACATAAAAACGAAGAATATGAAGAAGATTTTAGTGGCCTTTGTGGTCTTTGCAGCACTTTGTGCTTGCAGTAGTGGGGAGAAGAAATACCTCGATTACCGTGGTCTGTCAATGGGCCTGCCCTTCAAGACTTTCTGTGATTCTCTGATTGCCCGTGGGTTTGCCATCGATTCAGCCAAGACAGATTCTTCCTTCACTAATACCGTGATGGTTAAGGAGGGGGAACTCTACCATTTGGTGCTTGCCCAAGAACGTGATACGCTGAAAATGTTGCAAGAAACTTACAACCTCTCTACCAACGACAGTACCCGCAATCTCTGGCAGGCCATCCGCGACCAACTGGAAAAGGATTTAGGCAGTTGGCCCAACATGCCGCATCGGGGTGATGACCACAAGGTGGCCAAGTTTGAAGCAGAAGGTGGCTTTATTACGGTAACGTTGAAGAATACCTACAAGCCCACTCTGACCGTTCTTTACGAGACGAAATAAGATTAAAACAAGGTCAGCGTGTAGAGATAGACGACGGCTGCCGGAATCGCTAATAGCGACGAGTCGAAGCGGTCGAGCATGCCGCCGTGGCCAGGTAGGATATTACCGCTGTCCTTGATGCCGAGGGTACGCTTGAACAAACTCTCTACCAGGTCGCCCCAAGTCCCGAAGATGACGACGGTCAGTCCGAGTCCCGCCCACTCATAGGCGTTAAGACCCAGGTCGTTGACACCATATTGATCGGTCAGATACCAGATTAGCACGGCGATGGCTACTACGAGGAGTCCGCCGCCGATGCTGCCTTCCCAACTCTTTCCCGGCGAGATGCGGGGGAAGAGTTTATGTTTGCCTAACAGCGAACCGCAGAGGTAGGCACCAGTGTCATTAATCCAAAGGAACACGAAGACGGCAAGCGGAGCAAGGTAGGTATACTGGATATCGTAGCCCGTCGAGCGGAAAGCCAACACGTTGAGCAGTGAGAAGGGTAGGGCGATATAGAGTTGACTCATCATTGTATAGGACCAGTCGCCGATGGGGTCGTCCTGTATCAGATAGAGTTCTGCGATGAGCATGTAGATAATCGATACAAGGTAGGGGATGAATACGGTGGCGGGTGTCAGTCCGCTGTTATAGCCTGCCATCGCAAAGAAGAAATAGACACCTGCCACCGTGCAGATCATCCGGTTGACGGTGATATGTTCCCGTTCATTGACCAGTCCGGTAAACTCCCAGATGGTCAGTCCGGTGACGAGGGCAAAAAGCAAGATCATCGCCTCTGCCCGCAAGAAGCAAGTGACGATGGCGGCCACAAACAGCACGCCGGTAATGGTTCTGATGATGAAGTTCTTCATTGTTCGTCGGATGGGGATGGTGGGTCTGATGGGTTCTCTTGGGAGGCTTGAGCCTCTAATTCCTTGGCACGCTCCTCAGCCATACGCTCGGCATCGGCACGCATCTGGGCCTCCAACAGTTCTTCTGCTCGGCTGATCCAGGGACGCTTGCCGAAGATACGCTCCACATCCTCCGCAAAGATGACTTCTCGGTCGATGAGCAACTGTGCCAGTTGGGCGTGGCCCTCGGCATGTTCTTTCAGGATGCTCTTGGCACGCTCATATTGTTCGTTGATCATCCGCAGGACTTCATCGTCCATAATCTTCGCAGTTGTTTCGGAATAGGGCTTCTGGAACTGGTATTCGGCATTGTTGTAGTAACAGATGTTCGGCAGTTTGTCGCTCATGCCAGCAAAGGCAATCATACCGTAGGCCTGTTTGGTGGTGCGCTCCAAGTCGTTCATGGCACCTGTAGAGATGCTGCCGATAAACAGTTCCTCAGCGGCACGTCCTCCCAACAGTGAACACATCTCATCGAGCATGGCCTCCTTGGTCTGCAACACACGTTCCTCAGGCAGATACCAAGCGGCGCCGAGGGCCTGACCACGGGGTACGATAGATACCTTCACCAAAGGGTTGGCAAACTCCGTGAACCATGAGATGGTGGCATGCCCAGCCTCGTGGATGGCGATGCTGCGCTTCTCGGCCTGTGTCATCACCTTGGTCTTCTTTTCCAGACCACCGATGATACGGTCTACGGCATCGAGGAAGTCCTGTTTGCCCACCTTCTCGCTGTTGTGACGGGCGGCAATGAGGGCTGCCTCGTTACAAACATTGGCGATGTCGGCACCAGAGAAGCCCGGAGTCTGACGGGCCAGAAAGTCGATGTCAACGGTATCGTCGATTTTGATAGGTTTCAGATGCACCATAAACACCTCCTTGCGCTCATTGAGGTCAGGCAGATCTACATGTATCTGACGGTCGAAGCGTCCAGCACGGAGCAGGGCCGAGTCGAGCATATCGGCACGGTTGGTGGCGGCGAGGATGATGACACCGCTGTTGGTGCCAAAGCCGTCCATCTCTGTCAAAAGGGCGTTGAGCGTATTCTCTCTTTCGTCGTTGCCGCCCATGGCGGGGTTCTTCGAACGGGCACGACCCACAGCATCAATCTCGTCGATGAAGATGATACAGGGCGACTTGGCCTTGGCTTGGGCAAAGAGGTCTCGCACACGACTGGCACCTACACCGACGAACATCTCCACAAAGTCGGAGCCCGACATCGAGAAAAACGGTACGCCGGCCTCACCTGCTACGGCCTTGGCCAACAGGGTTTTACCTGTTCCCGGAGGACCTACCAATAGGGCGCCCTTAGGAATCTTACCACCCAGTTCGGTATATTTCTGCGGATTTTTCAGGAAGTCCACAATCTCCTGTATCTCCTGTTTGGCACCAGCCTGTCCGGCTACATCCTTGAAAGTGATGCCTAAGTCACCGCCCTTCTCATACATTTTGGCCTTTGACTTGCCGACGCTGAACACGCCGCCACCGCCGCCCATGCCACCGCCCATCCGGCGCATGAAGAGGAAATAGAGACCGATGATCAGGACGAAGGGCAGGATGTTGTAGAGAATCATATTGAACATCTCACTGTCCCTGCGGTTCTCATAACTATAATCGCCCGTGAAAGTCTTGGCTTCCTTGGCGGCATTGACAAATTCCTCCACCTGGTCGGTTGAGCCAATCTCCACTTCCATATACGGCTCGTTGCCGGTTTGCTGAGCACTTTGGTGGAACACGTCGCGGATATGCTCCGGCTTGACGTACATACGCAGGGTGTTTTGGTTCTTATTGACCACGATCTTCGAGGCATAGCCCTTTTCCACCATCGTCTTGAAGTTGGAGTAGGTGGCCTTGCTGGCGATACTGCTGTTCTGTGGGCCGCCACTGGAGAACCAGAGCAGACCGAGGGCAAGGATGGCGATGGCATAGATCCAGTTCATATTGAACCGGGGCATATTCATCTTTGGCCCGTTATTGTTGTTGGGCATTTGATTCTTATTTTTATTGTCCATATCAGTCTAAGTCGGGTATGAATGTTAATTTGGCGTCTTCCCAGAGATGTTCTAAGTCGTAATACTCGCGGACATCGGGCAGGAAGATGTGTACCAGCACGTCGGTATAGTCCATCGCCACCCACTGTGCATGTTCCAAGCCCACTACGTGGGTTGGTTTTTCTTTCAGATGGTTACGGGCAAAGTCGCCTACGGACTCCGTGATGGCCTCTACCTGTGCGGGAGAGTTGCCTTGGCATATAATGAAATATTTACAGATGGTGCCGTCGATTTTCGTTAGGTCGGCAATCACGATATTGCTGCCTTTCTTCTCCTGGATACCCTCTGTGATGGTTTTAACAAGTGCTTTTGTTTGCTCCATTAAAATATAAATAGGTGAAATCTTCTGCAAAGGTACTTTAATTCGGGTGAATAACAAAGGAAAAGCGGAAAAATTGCGCTTTTTTATATTTTTTCCCTGAAAAGTTTTGGTAGTTCCGGAAAAAGTAGTACCTTTGCACTCGCATTTTAAGAAATGCACGTGCGATGGCATTGGGGTATGGTGTAATGGTAACACTACAGATTCTGGTCCTGTCATTCTTGGTTCGAGTCCGAGTACCCCAACAAGAGAGACCGCTAAGTTGCTAAAAGTTAAAGCACTTAGCGTTTTTTGTTTTTGGAGTGTGATGTGGATGCTTTAACGGAGTTTTTATATGAATAGAAAGAAGACTCTAAGCGACATAAAAGAAAGACTCAAGTTGCTGGTGCTGTGTGCTGTCGTAGTACTGGTGCTAGTAGGATGCGGTGACAACACTGCTGAAGTTAAGAAGCAGCAGGCCATGACCGATAGTCTGCTGAACGTCGCCTATCAGTCGAATGACTATAGTCGGTTGGAGACGCTCGCCGACAGCCTGAAGAAGGCTGGCGCTATCAACGATGTGAATGCCTCCTACTGGCTGGGCTATGCCAACGACAAACTGATGCGCAGGCGCATTGCCGAGTTCTACTGGAATACGGGCATGGCAGCCTTCAATCCAGACGTTAACAAGGACGATGCCGAATTATATGCCGAGATGGCCAGTCGGCTGGCGGGGCTGAAGTGTACTCTGGGTGCGTATGAGACGGCACTCAAGGTGGCACACACGGCGGTCAGTCAGTTGCAGGAATTGGGCTGTGACACAACCGGCAACTACACCAACCTGATTATCTATATAGGTTACTGCCAGAGCCGTTTCGGACTCAACGAGGAGACGGCTGCCCAGACACTGGAGCAGGCCTACCAACAGCACCTTGGCTATATACGCCAACAGCCATCTAGTGACAACTACAGACTGGCCATCATCGGCCTTACTAATATCTGCTACAATTACTCCGATATGTGCGACTTCAAGAATCTGCTGTTCTGGACAAACCGCTACGACAGTCTGGTAGGTTGTTACGACAAGACAGGTCTGGCTGCCTCATCCTATACCGACAAGCAGCACGGCCGTTCCTGTGTGTTCCGCGCCAAGGCCCTTGAAGGCATGGGGAGAAAAAGTGAGGCCGACAGTGCCTTCGCGGCCTTCCGTCAAACGCACTATGGCCAGACCCCCGATGGTGCGATTCTTGCTGCCGACTATCAGATGTTCTCCAAAAAGTGGAAAGATGCGGCTGAGAGTTGGAGTTTTCTGGATGAATTCAGGAAACAGTTTGCCGACGATTACTCCATGGAGAACATCCAGTTATCCTTTCTGAAGAAATACCAGTCCAACTTGATGGCCGGTCGCAATGACTCAGCCATGGTCATCGCTAAGGATATCCTTGCGCATCTCGACTCGACCATCACCGTCTCACGCCGCACAGAGGCCATCGAACAGGAGACCGTGCGCCTGAAAGAGGCCGAGATGGCCCAAGAGCACGAGCAGGCATTGCGTCATCAGGCGTTGCTGCGTATGGTGATTATGGCGCTACTAATCATCGTATTGGTCATTTATATCATTTTGCGGCAGCACAATGCCAATAACCGCAGGAAGGCCCATGAGGCACTGAAGAAAGCCCATAACGAACTGGAGGTTGCCTACGACAAATTGGAAGAGACCACTGCTGCCAAGGAGCGCATGGAGAGCGAACTGCGCATCGCCCGCGACATACAGATGTCGATGGTGCCCAACCTATTCCCCAGTGTAGAGGGGCTCGACATGTTTGCCTCGATGACGCCGGCCAAAGAGGTGGGCGGCGACCTCTACGGCTATGTTCTCATCGGCGATAGGCTTTACTTCTGCATCGGCGACGTCAGTGGCAAGGGCGTGCCCGCCTCGCTGTTTATGGCTGAGGCCACGCGTCTGTTCCGTACGCT
Organism: Prevotella sp.; assembly: GCA_017964785.1. Taxonomy (GTDB): domain Bacteria; phylum Bacteroidota; class Bacteroidia; order Bacteroidales; family Bacteroidaceae; genus Prevotella. The sequence goes on along the minus strand of JAGCRH010000147.1, from coordinate 3,477 downwards.
GGCCTCGCAGAACATGCTGCCTGCCGAGATTGCCACCCGCATGAATGCCGAACTGGCCGAGGGCAACGAGCAGGGCATGTTCGTCACGATGTTCATTTGTATGTTCGACCTGAAGACGGATCGACTGGACTACTGTAATGCCGGACACAACCCGCCCGTCATAAATGCGCAGTTTATCGATGTGCTGCCCAATGCGCCTATCGGCCTGTGGACCGGACTGGAGTACGAGGGTGAAGTTATCGAGCAAATGCACGGACAACGCCTGTTACTCTACACCGACGGTCTTAACGAAGCCGAGAACCCCCAGCAAGACCAGTATGGTGAGGACCGTATCATCAAACTGATGACCTCATTCTCACCGGCTAACAGTTCGCTTGACATCGTTGAAGCCCTGAAGGACGATGTGGAGCACTTCCGCGATGGAGCCGAGCCTAACGACGACCTCACGATGCTTGCCTTCCGTTACTCCAGAAAATAAAAGCATCCCGCCAATCGGCGGGATGCTTTGTCTTACTTATTTTCGGCGTCGATAGCCTTGATCTTTTCACGGACCAGGTTCATCTCGTCCTTTAACTTCTGCACCTTGCGGTTCATTTCGTCAATGAGGCTGTTGCCTTTCTTACTGCTGGCATTGAGGAAACCGAGGTTGTTCTCGTAGGTCTGGACTTCCTGCTTGATGGCCTCGTACTGACGGAACAGACGGGCGCGCTCATTGTCGAGGGCATTCTCGCCGCGTTCTGCCACCTGCTTCAAGTTCTGCTTGAAGTTGGTTAGACGTTTCTTGGCGACACTGATGTTCAGATCCTTATACAGTTTGTCGAGTACGGCGTGATATTCCTCGTAGACCTTGTCCTTCTCCTTGAAAGGAACGTGACCGATGGCCTGATATTCCTCCACGAGTTGCTGTACCTTCTCTTGGATATTCTCTCCTGCCTCTTCGGCGACGGCCTTCAACTTCTCAATGACATCACGCTTCTTTTCGAGGTTGGTGTGCTCCTCGCCACGCTGACCTGCACCAACGGCATTGCGGGCCTCGAAGAACTTGTTGCAGGCGCCAAGGAACTCCTCCCAGAGTTGGTCACCAAGTTTCTTGGGCACCATACCGATGGTCTTCCATTCTTTTTGGAGGGCAATGAGTTTGTCGCCTGTTGACTTCCAGTCGGTAGAGTCTTGCAGAGCCTTGGCCTTCTCGATGAGGGCGCGCTTCTTCTCGGCATTCTCCTTGAACGTGTCTTTGAGACCCTTGAAATACTGGGCCTTGCGACCGAAGAAATCGTCGCAGGCAGCACGGAAACGCTCGAAGATCTTCACGTTCATCTTCTGTGGCGCAAAACCGATGGTCTTCCACTCAGCCTGCACGTCGATAATCTCCTTGGTATGCTTCTCCCAGTCGCTGCTGCCTTTGTTCTCCTCGGCGGCAATGGCTTCTACCTTCTCGCAGAGGGCAGTCTTACGGGCTAGATTATCCTCTTCCTTAGCACGGATGCCCTCGAAGTGCTGCTGGTGACGCTTGTTGATGACAGTAGAGGCAGCCTTGAAACGGTTCCAGATCTCCTCGCGCAGATCCTTGTTGACAGGACCGATCTCGCGGTATTCTGCATGGAGTTTCTGCAACTGGTGGAAAGCACTGATGACATCTGTCTCGTCGGCCAAGCGCTCAGCAGCCTCGCAGAGTTTGGTCTTCAATTCGAGGTTCTTCTTGAAGTCGTATTCACGAGCCTCGCTGTTGAGTTTCAACAGGTCGTAGAACTGCTCCACATAGAGTTGGTAGTTACGCCAGAGTTCACTGGCCTTTTCTGCCGGCACGTTCTTGATATCTTTCCATTCTGCCTGCAGGGCCTTGAACTCCTGATAGGCTTTGTTGGCCTCCTCAGGCGAGGTGATCATTCCCTTGATTTTCTCAATGATGGCAAGTTTCTTCTCTAAGTTCTCCTGCTTCTCAGCCTCCTGCTCCTTGAAGAGTTTGGCGCGCTTCTCCTTAATGATACCCATCTCGGCCTTGAAGACTTCCTCGTCCTCATCGGGCGTAATCTGGTAGGCATCGGGATCGCCGCCTGCGTCGAGATAGGCTTTGAGGTTGGCTTCACGCTCGGCAAAGTGCAGTTTGTAGAAAACGGTCTTCAGATAGTCGATCTCTTCTTTCTGAAGAGGCTCGTCGCCATGGGCTATATCCTTGATGCGGTCGATCACCTCCTTTTTGGTCTCGTAGACCTTCTGAGGCTGCTCTTCCTGGGCTGGAGCCTGCGCTTCTTCAACTGGAGCCTCCGTTTCTTCAATTGGAGCCTCTACGCTTTCGGCTGGAGCCTCTACAACTTCGGCTGGAGCCTCCGTTTCTGCGGCTGCTGGGGTTTCTACTTCAGGAGCAGTTGCTTCCTGGATAACTTCTTCTTTTACCTCCTGTTCGAGGATGTTGTCTTGAGAGTCCATCATTTAACGATTAGTTACTGACTTGATTATGTTCACGCAATATTCCGCAAAATTAAATATAATTTTCGGAACCGCCTAACAATTAACATTCTTTATGTATTAAACGAGCCTTTTGTGGCGGAAGAACCACCAACAGGCACCAGAAACGCCAATGGAGAGGATGATGGCGATGATGAATCCCCAGGGCTTGGATTCCATACCGTTGACGAGGTTCATACCGAACATCGAGGTGATCAGCGTGGGTATCATCATGATGATGGTGACGGAGGTCAGGGTACGCATCACCGTGTTCATATTGTTGTTGATGATACTCTGGTAGGTGTCCATCGTCGATTCCAGGATGTTGGAGTAGATGAGGGTGGTCTCGCGGGCCTGTGTCATCTCGATGTTGACATCCTCGATGAGGTCGGCATCGAGTTCGTCAATCTGCAATTTGAATTTCAGTTTGGAAAGCAGCGTCTCGTTGCCTCGGATGGAGGTCTGGAAGTACGTGAGCGAGTCCTGCAGACGGCTCAGACCGATCAGACTCTCGTTGTTCACTTCCTTGTCGAGGTTGCGCTTGGCCTTATCGACGAGCATAGAGATCTGTTTCAGACGTTTCAGGTACCAGACGGCACTGGAAAGGAAGATGCGGAAGATCATATCGACATGGTCGGTGAACCCCTCGCCGCGCTTCTGCTGGAACGAGACGAAGTCGATCATCATATTCGTCTCGTAGAAACAGACGGTGATGGTGACGTCGCGCTTGTGGATGATACCGAGCGGTACGGTGGTATATGGCGTACGGCTCCGAATCTCCTTGACGTAGGGGATACGGAGGATGATGAGCATCCAACCGTCGTCGTACTCATAACGGGCACGCTCGTCGGTATCGCTGATGTCCGACATGAAGTAGTCGGGGATATTGAACTTCTCTTCAAGTTCGCGCTGGTCATCTTCGGTGGGGCATGTCACCTGTATCCAGCAATTGGGCTGCCACTCTGTGAGTTGGCTCAGTCCGCCTTGGGTGTTCCAGAATGTCTTCATTGTGCTAATCCTTTTTTCGTTTGT
>JAGCRH010000146.1 GCA_017964785.1 Prevotella sp. | reverse complement strand
CATCTGCCAGCCGGCAGGAACTACACTACTTTCAAAGGTCACAGCCAACTCAGCAGTCTCACCTGCCTTGATGGTAACGTCGCTGAACGACATAGAGACCTGTGCAAATGCGCTGCTGGCCAGTGCCAACAAACCGCAAACCAATAATGATTTTATCGTTTTCATAATGATAATCTTTTTAAATTTGTTGTAATTATTAATTAAATTAATTAGATATATGAAAATGAATAATATTATTCAGTTCCTGCCATAATGTTACTGATGCTGATCAAATCGCCTACACCGACCTCAGCATCACCATTCACGTCAGCCTCTTCCAGTTTCACACCACTTGCTTCATTACTGGCCATGAAATTACTAACTGAGATAAGATCACCGACACCGACTTCGGTATCACCATTCACGTCACCCATCCTCAAGACATTCTCAGGTGAAAGAACACTTTCTGCTGATGCAGCATATTTAGCAGCAGCCTCAGAGCCACCTGTACCTTCAGTGTCACTTCCAGCAAAACCATTAATAGTAATAGTCTTAAGAATGTCTTCTGTCGTTCCTGCTGATGCCGTTAATGTTAGAGTACAAAGTTTAGAAGCCGTTCCTGTTGCTTTATATTCACTGCCGGCCTTTACAGGAAAACAGACGAGCAGAATGTCACCAGCCTTGTAAGCAGTTCCGTCAGTTGTATTTCCATCAACCTCTGCCTTAACACCAATGCACTCAAATCCATCAGGAACGGTAACCTTATAAAATACTGCATCTTTAGCAGCCTCACCACCATTGATGGATAAACCTTTGGCAGTTTTCTCTGCATTCTCTTCGAGTGTCACACCATCAGGAAGTGAAACCACCATCTGGAAACCGCCCATTTTCACACTATTTGTGTAGTAGTACGTCAAACTAGCACCTTTGCCGGGTGCAAACCTCACCACTTTTCCTGCTGTGATGGTCGTCTGAGCCATAGCACCTCCTGACACGGTCAAGAAAGCGGCCAACAATAGTAAATTTTTAATTTTCATACACTTAAAGTTTTATTTGTTATTTTTGTTTTATACATACTTTATTTTAATGTGCAAATATAGGAATAATAAATTATACCACAAAATACATTAACTATTTTTAATGCTTATTTCACAGTAATGATACTAACGACACAAATGATATCGGCAATATTCACCACTCTATCGCCGTTGACATCTGCATTCTCTTGCATCACGCCACCCTTTCCCATAACGAAATTGGCAATGGCGATGATATCTTCTGCATCCACTTCTCCATCGCCGTTAGCATCACCCCTTAACTTCATCTTACAACTCAGGACAAGGGGATTGCTAGGTTCACCCACGTTGGTATCCTTTTGGAATGTGACAGTTTTACTGGGTTTAAGATCGTATATTGAATGATCGCTGAAACGGTATAGTTTAAAGGTGACAGGATGAGCCGATGTATCATTGTTTCTTACCCGAATGACACCGTAGCCATCCTTCTCAAAAATTCCATAGCCCACACATTCGTCGCCGATGAATGCACCTATGGTGATGTCGTCATAGTTGGTAAGCCTTTCACCGTTATTGTTCACAGCCACATAGACAGTCATGTCATACTGGTAGTTACCCGTCTGACCTTCCCAGGGAACTCTCCGGACAGTAAAAGATCCGCCAGTGTGCGTCTCGCTGCCCTGATATGTTTCACTGCCCAAGGTATAGGCAATGGCTTCGTCAAACACAGTGATATCGACATCTCCAGCCGTCTGTTTCAGGTCTGCATCGACGCTGACGGCGACACATTTGGTGGATCCTGATTCAGAAGGCAGACTTTTGCCATGACAACGGACAGAGAGTTCGCCGCCACTGATATTCAGTTCACCGCCATTGAGCACAGTCGACCCAGAGTCATATCTCTTGGCTTTCATACCCTTTGAGCCGTCACCTTCTACAATGACGATTGTCTTTCCGCCCAAGACATTGACAGCATAGTTGGCCCGTATACCCTTACTGTCTTCTCCCTTCACGGAGATATTGATTTTGCCATCATTGATGGTAACCGTGCTGTCGGCCTTGAGTCCAGATGCATCATCCTTAATGTTCACACTCAGAACTCCGCCCTCGATCTTGACAACACCATAGTCATCACTGTCGATACCGTCACCTCCCACGTTTGTGATGTTGACGATACCACCTTTCATCAGGAAATAGTTGTGCTCATTATTCACTTTACCCTTGCCGCAGTGGATACCGTCGCTGACGGCTTCCAGTATGTTGATGGTACCTGTGGAACTCTTCAACTCGATGTATTCCTTGGCCCTGATGGCATGCTTCACTTTTCCAGACACGTTAAGTTTACCGCCTCCCTTGAACTCAACATGCCCCTCGAAGTGGAGAGCAGCCTTATGACTGCCAATAGCATCGCTTAAAGTGTTTATGGTGCCGTCAGCCAACTCTACGGCAATACGTTTACCGCAATTCACGTCAATTGCGGCACCACCATGGGCATTGGTCAATGTCACGCCTGCCAACTGCAACGTCAGTTTGTAGTCGCCCTTAATGGTCAGCGAACCATCTGCGGATGCCCCCTTAACCCGATAGACATACTCCTTGTCGGTGGTGTTGGAAGTGATAATGACATTGGCACCATTCCTTGACGAAACGACATCATTGATACCACTTGGAATATTGACCGTAGCCTCAGAGCCATCGTAGACTATCTCGATGATGTCCTGTGCAGACATGCGGGATATACCCAGCATGAGTAATAATGCTATACTCGTTATCTTCTTCATACCCTTCATTGTTCTATTTGACAATGACTTTCCTATATGAGCCATCCTTATATTTCACGAGGTAAATACCGCGGCCAGCCGTCCTGAAGGACACACGAGTACCGTTCAGGTTGTAGTAGCCGTCAATCTCTGATGAGGCAGGATCGACAGGAACACTTTCTATCAAGGCGACATTGCCCTCCACCTCACCTAGCGTCAACACGATGGGCTGGTTGACACGACCTGTGATACCCTCGACGAACGACGTTGTCTCCCGTATGGAATAGACATTTCCATCCATGAGGTCTACTGCACGGTAAGAGAGTGTCTCCCCACCCTTTCCGTAGAGGGTCATCCATGCGAGGCCGTTCACCCAGTTGCCCTCTCCGCGACACTCGCCATCGGCATCATAGGCATATAATGTGAAGCGGTCTGCCGCCACCTTCTCACCGTCTTTCTGGACTTCAGTAATGACACCCATCACGTTGGGATAAGCGTACTTGGAGACTGGACGGAAGGAAAAGGCAGAACGGGTACGGGCAGCCTGACTCGTCCTGTGGTGCAGCCGACTGAGGTTGACCTTCGTTGATGGTGACTTAAACGTCAGCGTCTTTGCCTGCATCGTATAGAACATATAGCCCAAGCCAGTCTCCAGCGTCGAGAGCGTACCCTGCCAACCGCCGTTCTCATGATAGGTAGCGATACCGTTCTGACCTATTATCATGTCACCCTCCTCAGTCATATTGTCTGCCAAGGCATCACTGAGCGACTGCTGGCCATTCACGGTGTAGCCGATCCAGTTCCAGCCAGGCAATAGCATGATAGGTCTGCCGTCCTCGCAGAAGAAGTCTTTACAGGTATAGGTGTCGTCCAACCGCATCTTCACCTTGTACAGATTTCCCGTCTCTAACTCTTTCAAGGCTCCTGTCATACCTAACTTCGAGTCGCGGATGGCCTCTTTGTCTTTGCCGACAATGCGATCAGCATATTCTGACAGTTTGGTGACAGCAATCGGTTCGACCATCGGATGCGATATCCAGTTCCATCCTTCTGCCAACGCCAGTCTGAACTCACCATTATTGATATCTGTCAGACCAGTATCCTCACCCAAATACGAGTCTGCGCTCGTCAGGATGTTGGTACGCTCAATGGTTGGCCGGTTCATCTGATAGAAAGACTTGCCGCCATCGGGATACCGACCTACGCTTTGATCACCATTGTGAGCCGAATAGATGATGCCGTCGGCAAACTCCTTCATTTCAGGATGTTTATTGAAATAGGCCTTATTGTTGGCCACGAAGTCGTCGCTACTACATAAAAGTACGATCTTACCATCATCATTTTTCAGTTTGAAACTGGTATGCAACTGCGTTTTCGCATCCATCTCATCAGCCCAGACGATACGGTGTCCGCGGGCGGGGATGATGGTATTCAACACACCGTCTGTTGGGATCTGGTATTTCAGCGGGTTGTCCTCATCGTCACTGACGTAGAGTCCTGCCACGTCGAGTTCCGTATCGGTGGCGTTGTATATCTCAAACCAGTCGTTGTGCTTGAACCACTCGTTGACGTAGATCGTATTGCCGGCACTCACCTCGTTGATGCGCAGCGGAGTGAACCCCTGTGTCATCAGATCCTCATCAGAAATCTTCGTAAAGTTGGCAGTAAGGCTCACGGTAGCATCCGCAGGCAAATCCATTTCAGGTTCTGTCGAGACATAGCCTTCTGAAGCGGCACCCACAGTCGTATACAATTCGGCAGCCCAGAACAGGTCGCTGGAGGCAGATTGATTGTTGTGAACCTCAACGGCGATGACATTGTTTCCGCTCTTGAAGAGTGAAGGTGACAACTCAAGGGTTCCCTCCAAAGGAGTGTCGCCAGCATAATCTGATGAAAAGGTGTCAAAACCCACATTTCCATTACCCATGTTAAAGCGCGTCGCTTCTGTTCCATTGACATAGACAACGAAGCCATCATCAATTTTATAATTAAGGAGGAAGCGGTCGTTGCTTGAGGGCGTAGAACTGAGAGTCACCTTCTTGCGGAAATAAGTAGTCGGATTCTTCTGACTGGCATCAGAACCATAACTGACGGTTGTATTTACCGCCATCTTATAACCTAATGGCGCCTTGCCTGAAGCCCAACTGTTGTCGTTGAAGCCACTGGTGTTCCAGTTGGATGGAGCCTCACCCTGATCGTAGTATTTCCACGTGTCGTTAGTCGCAATGAGACAATTGGAAGCAGCACCCGCCCCAGCAGTCCATCCGACAAAACGGTAACCGGCAGGTGCCTTGGCCTCCAGTCTGACAGGCTGGAAGAGGTAGCCATTGAAGTCGGCATAGGGCACGTCAATGCCGTTGATGGTGATGTGAGCATCTGGGGCATTGGCACTCAGCATAACGGTCTGTCTCTGGAGCCCACTAAGTTGCGCCGGCTGGAATTGTTCCAGTTGCCCCTGTGGACCCAGTATATCATCCAGACGCGTCCACATCTTTTCTTTTATCTCGTTGGCGGTGCCGTCAGGGTATTTGCCTTCAAGTTGCAGCATCGGTCGCATGTTGTCGGCTATTTCGTCCACCATCTCCATGACACGCTCACGCTCAAAGACACTACCAGCGATGATACAGAATGTGTCGATGAACTTCTTGCGATACGTGTCGTTGCCGAGCAGGTTCCTAAGCAGCACCACCAACTGTTCATTGGCAAATTGCCCATCAAGGGTAGAGAGGTGGTTCATCGGACACCAACGGTTGAAAATCTGATCCAAGTCGAAGAGGATGAAGCGGAAGCGACCGTCTTTCTGGCTACGGTACCCCTTCACATTGTTGTTGGGCCAGTCACTGTTCCCAAGATACATTTCGGTGGCCATGTAGTTGGTGAACTCATCAATGTCTAACAACTTCTTTACCTCATCATAAACGCCATTATCGTTGATACGCTCACTCAATTTCATGAGGCGTTTCCATACTTCATCAGTACCGTCGGTGAATTGAAAGTTCTCAAAGTAGTCTATCTCCTCGTCATCATAGCCCCAATTGGCGTAGACGAACTTGTCGTTGTTCGTCTCGCGCAGGTTCAGTATACCCCGGAACTCGCCGTTGATATATTCTGCGACCTGCAATGTGCTCTGCACATCGAGGTCAATACCGGAGCGCTGAACGATGGTGGTCATTGCAGGATCCATGAAACGGCACCCGGGATCATTACCGCCATTGCGCACCAGCAGAGCCTTGTTGCGGATGTAGGGCTTCTGTGGGAAGAAGGCATAGTCCAAATGGTTCAGACCGTCGAACACCTTGTTCGACTTGAGTTTGAACGAGCGGGGAGGGGTGGAACGCGACCAACCGCCAGAAACGCTGGTCATCACGTCCTGATTGAACAGCATTCCATCCGTCGGACTGATGAAACTGAAATTCACAGGACGGTCCCACGCCATGTTCCAGTTCGCTGGGCCGTTACTGTTGTTGCCTGTTTTGCCATTTATGCCATCAACATCAATGCCCCACATCGGGTCATTGTAATATTTATCATCACCAACGATGGAGACGACAGGTATGGTATATTTGTTGTCGGTCTTGATGTAACTGCGTGTCACAGGCACGCTGGGCAGATAGCCGTCCTTGAACAGGCGGAACACATAGTTCGTCGTATTACTGACAGTGAATCTTCCTGTTGGGCTCACCTCTCCAGGATTGTTCCTGACAGAAATCTCGTATTTGTTGACTGTACTTGCATCTAAGGACTCCCAAACGATGTCATCGAAGTAGTAGTTGTTCTCATAGTTCGCCTCATTCAAGTTGAAAGCGATGGTATTCATCCCCGCATCCCCGGCCTGCTCAGAGGTGATAGTACCTTCGTAGGTGAGATTTTGCCATTCGCTGGTGACATAAAACTCATTGCAGAGCATGTTGCTGCATATCCAGCCATGTGGCTCATTGTGCGACTGCATTGTGATCCTTGCGGCTTCGTCGGCGCGCACCCTCATACTAAACCTGTATTGTTCACCAGTCTTCCATACATGGTCAGGAGTATAGATAAAGAACTGCGTGTCCCATGAGTACTGCGGGTCGTTGATGGCATGCACCTTGATGCCCCGTGAGTTATTGTAGCCGACCCCACTGGTGATGCGGTTCACATCTTGACCTTCATCGCCGTTATAACTGACAAAACAGGTGGCATCGCTGCCTTCGCAGTCGCTGTTTGTCACCCAGTTTGTCCACGTGGGTTCATCGCTTTCCGCATCATCATCTTGCTGTGTATCCGCTCCCGGCGGTGTAGGCACACTACCGTCAGTGGTATATCTCAACGTGGCTCCCTCGGGTATCTCGACACTTATCCGCAGGGTATTGGTAAAGATCCTGCTGCCTACGTTGACAACAGGTGCGGCAAGTCGTTCGGTGGCAAAGACAGAGGTGGCATTTGTAGCCCCTGGTGTGGGATTGGCTGTCCAACCCCATTCGCCGTTTCCATCCACTTTGCGGGCCCAGGCAGTACGGCTCATGGCCTTGGGATAAACCTGATTGATGTATTGTCCGCTCGCGTTGCTCAGGTAGATGGTTCCTCCGTCGCAGTCGAGTTTGAAGGGAGCCTGATTGCTCTTGATGTCATCAGAGCCAAACCACACTACAAGGTATCCCTTGGCGGGGACAGTGCCAATACTGGTAGGCATCTGCCAGCGTTTCAGGTTGTTGGCATCATCGCTGAGGTACATACCCGAAAGGCTGATTGCCTGCTCAGTTGGGTTGTATAATTCTATCCAACCGTCGAAATTATAGGCCGGACTTATCACGACACCGACGTTTGATGCCATAATCTCATTAATGACTATCGACTTCACCGACTGTGCTGTTCCCTTTCCAGACAGCATCAGCAGCCATACCATCGTAACCAAACGGATTATCGTCTTTAGTTTCATTACCTTTTCCATACGTTAATCGGATTGTTCTTTGTTATTCAATTTCTGCGGCAAAGGTAGGCATTTTTATTGAGACCACCAAGAAAAAACCAAAAAACTTACGAAATTGTTGGTCAAGAAGGGACAGGCACTTTTATGTCTATTAAGGGGAATAGGGGGAGACACTCGGGAGCAGGTCCTTAGGACTTGGCTTCGAGGGTCTGGGTGATGTTTTGTTCACGGTGGCAGATACGAACCTCGATGCCGAACTTCTCGTGGATATGCTCGGCGAGGTGCTGGGCGGAGTAGACACTACGGTGCTGACCACCCGTACAACCGAAACAGAACATCAGCGAAGTAAAACCACGCTGGATATAACGGCGCACATGGGCATCGGCCAGTTTATAGACACTGTCAAGGAAGGTCAGGATCTCACCATCGTCCTCTAAGAAACGGATCACCGGCTCGTCGAGACCCGTCAACTGCTTGTAGGGCTCGTAACGCCCTGGATTGTGGGTGCTGCGGCAGTCGAACACATAACCACCACCATTTCCACTTTCATCCTCAGGGATGCCCTTGGTGTAAGAGAAACTAAACACCCTGACCACCAACGGACCCTGTGCATCGTATTTCGAGAAGGTGGCAGGACCGTCCTGCGGATGAGTCTTGTAAGGGTTGAGGTCGGTGGTCTTATAGCCATCGGCACGACTGGCTATCGTCTCTATCTGTTGGAACTGCGGCAGTTCGGTGAGTTGACGCAGGATATCCATCAGATAAGGATAGTGGAAAGTCGTAGAACTGGCGAGCAGTTCCCGAAGGTTCTGGATAGCAGGCGGGATGCTCTCAATGAAGTGCTTCTTCTGTTCGAAATAACCCCTGAAACCGTAGGCCCCCAACACCTGTAAGGTGCGGAAAAGCACAAAGAGCGAAAGTCGGTTGACAAAATGACGGGCTGGCGGCACCTCAATATAATTCTTCAGCGAATTATAGTACTCATAGACCAGTTCGCGACGGAGTTTATGGGGATAACGGGCCGATGCCTGCCAGAGGAACGAGGCCAGATCATAGTAATACGGGCCCTTGCGACCTCCCTGATAGTCGATAAAATAAGGATTGCCGTCGTGATCAATCATCACATTGCGAGCCTGGAAGTCACGGTAGAGGAAACTGTCTACGGCAGGGGATTGCAGATCCCCAGCAACAAGGTATTCGTCTGTCGTCAGGTCTTTCGCGAAAAGCCGGAAGTCAGCCTCGAGTTTCAACTCATGGAAGTCGAGTTCGGTGGCCTTCAGGAAACAGTACTTGAAATAGTTCAAGTCGAAGAGGACGCTATCCACATCAAACTCCGCCTGCGGATAACAGTTGGAGAAGTCCAGTTCCATCGCACCACGCATCTGGATATTTGGCAGTTCACGGATGGTACGCTTCAACAGTTCCTGTTCCTTCAGCGTATATCTGCCACCAGCCTCCCGACCGCCTCGGATGGCATCAAATAGAGAAATGGAGCCGAGATCCGTCTGCAAATAACGCAACAGGTCGTCGCTCTTGGCAAGGATCTTGGGCACTGGGAGTTGACGCTTACTAAAATGTTCCGTCAAGTAGATAAAGGCATGATCCTCATCACGGCTGGTGCCGATGACACCAACAACCGTCTGGCCATTATTGTCTGTCAGACGGTAATAGGTGCGGTTACTGCCGCCACCAGGAATCTGCTGAACGTTAGCAGGCTCAGCGCCCTTCCATTGTCTATAGAGATCCAATAGTTTCTGCATATCGATGCAAAGGTACGCATTATTTTTGAATAAACGAAGAAAAAAGACAAAAAAAACCGGCTGCCTTGCGACAGCCGGTATAATTGGAGTTACTTGATTACATCATACCACCCATGCCTGGGGCACCGCCCATCGGCATAGCAGGCTCCTTCTCAGGTTTGTCGACAATCAGGCACTCTGTCGTCAGGAACATACCAGCGATGCTGGCAGCGTTCTCCAAAGCCACACGAGCCACCTTGGCAGGATCGATGACACCAGCCTCGCGCAGGTCCTCGTAGATATCGGTACGGGCATTGAAACCGAAGTCGCCCTTACCCTCGCGCACCTTCTGAACCACCACTGCACCTTCCTCACCGCCGTTGACAGCAATCTGACGGAGAGGCTCCTCGATGGCACGATAGATGATATTGATACCGGTCTGCTCGTCGGCATTGTCACCCTTCAACGTTGCCAGAGCCTCCTGAGCACGGATGTAGGTGGTACCACCACCGGCAACCACACCTTCCTCAATGGCGGCACGGGTAGCACAGAGGGCATCGTCCACACGATCCTTCTTCTCCTTCATCTCCACCTCAGAATTGGCACCGACATAGAGCACGGCGACGCCACCGGCCAACTTGGCCAGACGCTCCTGCAGTTTCTCCTTGTCATATGAAGAGGTTGTCACCTCGATCTCCTTCTTGATCTGGGCGATACGATCCTGAATGGCCTGTTTCTCACCAGCACCATTCACAATAGTGGTATTGTCCTTAGAGACAGTCACCTTATCGCAAGTACCCAACATCTCCAATGTAGCCTGTTCCAGTTTCAGACCCTTCTCCTCGCTGATGACCACACCACCTGTCAGGGTAGCGATATCTTCCAGCATAGCCTTACGACGGTCGCCGAAGCCTGGAGCCTTCACAGCGCAGATCTTCAAACCACCACGCAGACGGTTCACAACCAGTGTGGTCAGTGCCTCAGAGTCCACATCCTCAGCAATCACCAGCAAGGGACGTCCACTCTCGGCAGCAGGCTGCAGGATGGGCAGGAAATCCTTGATGTTCGAGATCTTCTTGTCGTAGATGAGGATGTAGGGGTTCTCCATCACGCACTCCATCTTCTCGCTGTCGGTGATGAAGTAAGCAGAGAGATAACCACGATCAAACTGCATACCCTCGACGACACCGATATGGGTATCACGACTCTTGCTCTCCTCGATGGTGATCACACCGTCCTTGCTGACCTTACGCATAGCCTCAGCGAGGAGTTCACCAATTTCTTTATCATTGTTGGCAGAGACTGTAGCCACCTGCTCAATCTTGTCGTAGTTGTCACCTACCTGTTCTGCACTCTTGGCGATGTGCTCGGTGACAGCCTTCACAGCCTTGTCGATACCACGCTTCAAGTCCATTGGGTTGGCTCCGGCAGTGACGTTCTTCAGACCCTCAGCCACGATGGCCTGAGCCAGAATGGTAGCGGTAGTCGTACCGTCACCGGCATCGTCACCGGTCTTAGAGGCGACACTCTTCACAAGTTGTGCACCTGTGTTCTCAAACTTGTCCTCCAACTCGATCTCCTTAGCGACGGTCACACCGTCCTTGGTGATCTGGGGAGCACCGAACTTCTTCTCAATAACCACATTGCGGCCCTTCGGACCGAGTGTTACCTTGACGGCATTAGCCAACTGGTCGACGCCCTGCTTCAGCAGGTCTCGCGCCTCAATATTGAATTTAATATCCTTTGCCATAATACTTCAATTTTTCAATTCTTCAATCTTTCAATTTTATTTCTCAATGACGGCGAGGACGTCAGACTGACGCATCATCAGATACTTGGTGCCCTCGAACTCCAGTTCTGTGCCAGAGTACTTGCCATAGAGCACTTCGTCACCCTCTTTCAAAATCATTTCCTCGTCTTTGGTTCCCTTACCCGTAGCCACAATCTTGCCGTGCAAGGGTTTTTCCTTTGCGGTGTCAGGAATAATAATACCGCCAATCTTCTCTTCTGCAGGTGCCGGCAATACCAGCACACGGTCTGCTAATGGTTTGATGTTCATAATTACTTTTTCTTTTAATGTTTGACTCAATTTCTGACTTGTTCTCTGCCAAAACCGTGCCAAGCAACAGGAGTGTGACAACTTGTCAGAATGCAAATAATTCACAGAATATTTTGTCATATCAGGAAAAAACACTATCTTTGCCATCTGAAAATACATATAATAATAAATAAGGTATATGAAACAGTTTTTTAAAATGACGCTTGCCACCATCTGTGGTATTGCAATCTTCATCACTCTGATGGGGCTTTTCTTCGTGATTTCACTGGTAGGAATGCTTGCCAGCGACTCTGCATCGACCAAGGTTAAGGACAACTCCGTCTTCGTCATCAAGATGGACGGCAGCATCGACGAGCGCTCGGAAGAAGGCACACCCTTCGACTCCTTCTTAGGAATGAGCGGCATGGGCAGCATGGGACTCGACAACCTGCTCGCCAGTATCCAGAAAGCCAAGGACGAGGAGGAGGTCAAGGGTATCTATTTAGAGGGAGGCTCGGCTTCGTTTGATGCCCCCGCTACCGCCCAGCAACTGCGCGATGCCCTGAAAGACTTCAAGAAGAGCGGCAAGTGGATTGTGGCTTATGCAGACAATTACTCGCAGGCCAACTACTACGTAGCATCTGTAGCCGACAAGATCTATCTGAACGCAGAAGGCTCTATAGACTTCAGAGGTCTGGGCGGCAAAGGTCAGTATTATAAGGGATTGTACGATAAACTCGGCATCAAGTACCTCGTTGCCAAAGTGGGTAAATACAAGAGTTATGTGGAGAGCAACACCCTAACGGGCATGAGCGACTACGACCGTGAACAGCGCACTGCCTACCTGACAGGCATCTGGAACTACTGGCTGAAGGAGATGGCAGAAGGTCGTAAGGTGAAGCCCGAGGAGTTGGACAAACTGGCTAACGACAGCATCATGGTCTTTGCCAAGGGCGACGACTATGTGAAGGCAAAACTGGTAGACAAGATCCTCTTCCCCGAGGAGATCAAGGCAGAGATCAAGGGTCGTCTGAAACTCGACAAGGACGATGACATCAACCAACTCACGCTCTCCGACATGCTCAACGTGAAGTCGAAGAAGAAGGACGACGGCGAAAAGATTGCCATCTATTATGCCTATGGCAATATCGTAGATAACGAGGCATCCAACCTGCTTCAAGGTGGTGGACACAGTATTGTGGGCAGGCCCACAGCAGAGGACCTGCGCAAACTCGCTGACGATGACGATGTGAAGGCCGTGGTGTTCCGCGTGAACTCAGGTGGCGGCAGTGCCGTGGCCTCCGAGCAGATCCGTCACGCCCTCAAACTGGTGAAGGCCAAGAAACCTGTGGTCGTCTCGATGGGTGGTATGGCTGCCTCCGGCGGTTACTGGATCAGTTCACCCGCCAACTATATCTTCGCAGAGCCGACAACCGTCACAGGTAGTATCGGTATCTTCGGACTTATTCCCAATGCCAGCGGACTGGTCACAGACAAACTCGGTGTCACCTTCGACGGCGTGACCACCCACAAGTACACCAACTATGACATGGATCTGATCCTGGGCAAGGATACCGACGACATCATGAAGAACTTGCAGGCCTACATAGACCGTGGTTATCAGAACTTCCTGGACATCGTGTCGGAAGGTCGTGGCATGAAGCCTGAGCAGGTTGACTCCATCGCCCAGGGCCGTGTATGGCTCGCTACCGATGCCCTCAATATCAAACTCGTCGACAAACTCGGTAGTCTCGACGATGCCGTGAAGAAGGCCGCTGAGTTGGCTAAACTTAAAGAATACCATACCGCCGCCTATCCCGGCAAGGGCAGTTGGATGGATCAGTTCCTGCCGAAAGAAAACAAGGGGACCTATCTCGATAGCCGTTTCCAGGCAGAGATCAAAGCCCTGTTGGGCGACCTCTACGAGCCCTTGATGGAAATCCGCAACGACCTCCAGAACAGTAGTCGTATGCAGGCAAAGATGCTGGATGATGTCAGAGTGAAGTGAGAAGTAAGAGATGGAGGGCGACTTCATTAAACTGAATAAGAAACTGCTGCCCCTGAGTTGGTTGTACGGCTTGGGAGTCGGGGTCAGGAATCTTCTCTTTGAGATGGGTGTTCTGATGGAACATTCCTATAAGACACCCGTTATCTCCGTAGGCAATATCACCGTAGGTGGCACGGGGAAGACGCCCCACGTGGAATATCTGATCAGACTGCTGAAAGACTATCTCCACGTGGCGGTGCTGAGCCGTGGCTACAAACGGAAAAGCAGAGGTTTCCTGTTGGCTACGCCCGAGACGCCCTTGCACGACCTCGGCGACGAACCCTATCAGATAAAACAGAAATATCCGGAAATCGATGTGGCCGTTGATGCCAAACGGACAAGGGGTATCGAGCATCTGATCAGTGGGGATTATACAAAAAAAGAGGTGGATGCCATCCTGTTGGATGATGCCTACCAACACCGGTATGTCAAGCCCGGACTGAACATTCTGCTGGTAGACTATCACCGTCTGATTATCCACGACAAACTATTGCCTGCTGGCAGGCTCCGCGAGCCTGTCAAGGGAAAAGACAGAGCCGACATCGTCATCGTCACGAAATGTCCGACGACCCTCAACCCCATGGAGTTCCGGGTGCTGACAAAGCAGATGAACCTCTACCCCTATCAGCAACTCTATTTCACCACCATCAAATACGAACCTTTGCGCCCGCTGTTCGAGGGTACGGAGCATATCGAGAAACTGGAAGAGTTGGCTGGTCGGAACATCCTGTTGCTGACGGGTATTGCCTCGCCGAAGCAGATCTATTTCGACCTGAAGCCGCATACCCCCAACATCCTTCCGCTCAGATACGGCGATCACCACAACTTCAAGAAAAAAGACATCAAGAAGATCAATGAGACGTTCGAGGCTTTACCGGCCCCTAAGTTGATCATCACTACCGAAAAAGATGCCGTCCGTCTGAAAGAGGCAGAAGGACTGAGCCCCGAAGCAAGGCGCAGCCTCTATGTATTACCCATCAGCATCGAATTCATGCTACAAGGAGAAGAATCATTCAACGAAAAGATCATAGGTTATGTACGAAAGAATTCAAGAAACAGCATCCTGGCTAAAGGCAAGGATGACCACAAGTCCAAAGACAGCCATCGTTCTGGGAACGGGTCTCGGACAATTAGCTTCAGAAATAACTGACAAACAGGAGATACCCTATTCGGAAATTCCCAACTTCCCCGTATCTACGGTCGAAGGTCACAAAGGCAAACTCATCTTTGGCAAACTGGGCGGTGTGGATATCCTCGCCATGCAGGGACGCTTCCATTTCTATGAAGGCTACTCAATGAAAGAGGTGACCTTCCCCGTCCGTGTGATGTACGAGTTGGGCATCAAGACTCTCTTCGTGTCGAATGCCGCCGGTGGTATGAACCAGACCTTCCACGTGGGCGACCTGATGATCATCACCGACCACATCAACTTCTTCCCCGAGCATCCCCTGCGCGGCAAGAATTTCCCCACCGGTCCCCGTTTCCCCGATATGCATGAGACCTACGACCAGAAACTCATCAAACTCGCTACGGAGATAGCCCAAGAGAAAAAGATACGCGTCAAATACGGTGTCTATGTCGGTGTGCAAGGTCCCACCTTCGAGACACCCGCAGAATACAAGATGTACCGCATCTTAGGCGGCGACGCCGTCGGTATGTCCACCGTACCCGAGGTGATCGTGGCCCACCACTGTGGCATCCGCACGTTCGGTGTGTCAGTCATCACCGACCTGGGCGGCTTTGATGCGCCTGTCGAGGTGAGCCACGAGGAGGTACAGGAGGCCGCCAATAAGGCCCAGCCGTTTATGACGGAGATCATGCGCGAGATGATTGTCCGCTCCGAGAAGGTAGAGCACCATAAGAAAGAGAAATTCAATACCGACCACCCGACAGAAAAATGGAAATAGCGAAACTGGGTGAGTTTGGTCTGATCGACCGACTCACGAATGACATAGAGATCAAGAACGCATCGACTAAGTACGGTGTGGGCGACGACTGTGCCGTACTCTCCTACCCCGACAAGGAAGTGTTGGTCACCACCGACTTGCTGATGGAGGGTGTCCACTTCGACCTGACCTATATCGACCTGAAACACCTCGGCTACAAGAGTGCGATGGTGAATATCAGCGACATCTTTGCCATGAACGGCACCCCCCGACAGATGACCGTCTCACTGGCCATCAGCAAGCGTTTCAGCGTGGAGGACATAGAAGAGTTTTATACGGGTCTGCGTCTGGCCTGCGACAAATGGCAGGTAGATATCGTCGGCGGCGACACCACCTCTTCCTACACGGGACTTGCCATCAGTATTACCTGTATCGGCGAAGCCCAAAAAGAGGATATCGTCTACCGCAATGGTGCCAAAAACACCGACCTTGTCTGTGTCTCCGGCGACTTAGGGGCCGCCTATATGGGTCTCCAACTGTTGGAACGCGAAAAGGCGGTCTACTACCAGCAAGTGGAAGATGCGAAAAAGAGTGGCAACAAGCGCGCCCTCGAAGAACTGGCACATTTCCAGCCGGATTTCAGCGGCAAGGAATACCTGTTGCAACGTCAGTTGCAGACGGAGGCCCGTGGCGACATCATCGAGAAACTCCGCGAGGCAGGTATCCGTCCTACCGCGATGATGGATATCAGCGACGGTCTGTCCTCAGAACTCCTCCATATCTGCAAGCAGTCGGGCGTAGGATGCCGTATCTACGAGAAGAACATCCCCATCGACTACCAGACGGCTGTGATGGCAGAGGAGATGAATATGAACGTCACCACCTGTGCCCTCAATGGCGGAGAGGATTACGAACTGCTGTTCACCGTTCCCATCGGCGACCACGAGAAGATTGAGCAGATCGACGGTATCAAACTTATCGGTCACATCACGGAAGAGAAGTTCGGGAAGGTGCTCGTCACCCGTGATAATCAGGAGTTCGAACTCAAAGCCCAAGGCTGGACAGCCCCCATTTAAGAACCTTTTTTGAAAAAAGTTCAGAAAATATTTGGTGGGTTCAAAAAAAGTTCGTACCTTTGCACCCGCAAACGAAAGGATTGCAACCACAGACATGGTGCCTTAGCTCAGTTGGTAGAGCATCGGACTGAAAATCCGTGTGTCCCCGGTTCGATTCCTGGAGGTACCACTCCTCCTTTCATTAGCCCGGTTATCCCTCGTGGAGCCGGGTTTTCTTTTAATAATATAAGGTATGAAGAGACTCATTACAACCCTCGCAGTCGCCTTGATGGCTGTTGCCATCACCGCCCAGACTGCCCGCGAAGAAATCAAGGCCAACAAGTATTTGTCTGGCAGTCAGTATCTGGACTACAACCGTCGTTTGCCCGACAAGCCACTCACCCCAACCCCCAAAGGCTATGAGCCCTTCTACATGAGCCACTACGGCCGCCACGGTTCCCGTTGGCTGATTGCCGAAAATAGTTACATCGGTCCCCGCAACACCCTCCGCGATGCGAAGGACCAAGGCAAACTGACCCCCCTCGGCGAAGAGACACTCCGTAAGATCGAAGCCTTTGAGCCCACATCGGTTGACCGCCTGGGCGACCTCTCCACCGTTGGCGAACGTCAGCATCACGGCATCGGTATGCGCATGGCCCAGAACTTCCCGGAGATCTTCAAGACCAAGAACGTCCCCATCGACGCCCGTTCTACGGTGGTCAACCGCTGCATCCTCTCCATGATTGCCGAGTGTGAGGAGTTGGCGGCTGCCAATCCGACAGCCCGTTTCCACAATGATGTCAGTGAGTCGTTGCAGTACTACCTGAACCAGCCCTGGGACGGTCTTGTGAAGGAAACCGGCAACGACGGCAAGGTACGCCGTGAGTTGTGGCGCGACAAATACACCCACCCCGAGCGACTTATGAAGGCCCTCTTCAACGATCAGCAGTGGGTATTCAACAACCTCCGTGCCAGTTCGTTCATGCGCAGCCTCTTCGAGATTGCCACCAACATGCAGAGCCACGACACCGATATCGAACTATTCTCCCTTTTCACAGAGGATGAGATCTACGACCTGTGGAAACAGAACAACATCGCCTGGTATCTCAACTACGGCCCTGCCCCACAGACGAAAGGGATCATGCCGTTCAGTCAGCGCAACCTCCTGAGGAACATCATCGAGACTGCTGACACCGTCACCCAGACACAGGCCACCCTCCGCTTCGGCCACGAGGTGTGCGTCATGCCGCTCGCCTGTCTCTTGGAACTCGACAACTGCGCCGTACAGGTGGAGAACCTTGACGAACTCGACCAGCACTGGCAGAACTACAAGATCTTCCCGATGGGCTGTAATGTCCAACTCATCTTCTACCGCCCGAAGAAAGGCTCAGGGGATATCCTGGTGAAAGCCCTGCTCAATGAACGCGAAGCCACCCTCCCTGTCAAGACCGACAGCCATCCCTACTACAAATGGGCCGATCTGCGCCAGTACTACCTCGACAAACTCGCCCGTTTCGATGCACTCAATCAAGCAAAGTAATCATCTCTAAACAATAAACACTAAACAATAAACACCAAATAACCATGGGCATCATCATCGGAATCGACGTGGGTATCTCCACAACCAAGATTGTAGGCATCAAGAACAACAAGATCTCTGCCCCTATCCGTATCACGGCAGCCGACCCCGTCACCTCACTTTTCGGGGCTTTCGGCAAATATCTGCACGACAACGACATTGAACTGAAAGACGTCGAGCACGTCATGCTGACCGGTGTGGGTGCCGCCTACATCGACCAGCCTATCTATGGCCTGCCTACTAGCAAGTCACAGGAGTTCATCGCCGACGGTCTGGGTGCACGCTTTGAGTCGAAACTCGACCATACCATCGTGGTCTCGATGGGAACAGGTACATCGTTTGTGAAATGCGACGGCGACGACATGCGCCATATCGGCGGTATCGGTGTGGGAGGGGGCACACTGGCCGGTCTCTCCCGTCTGCTGTTGAACACCAGCGACATCGCGCAAGTGGCAGCGCTGGCCAAGAAGGGCAACGACCGCAATATCGACCTCACCATCGGCGACATCAGTCCACAGCCGTTGCCCGGACTGCCGATGGACACCACTGCCTCCAACTTCGCCCGCGCCCAGAGCGATGCCTCGAAGGAAGACATTGCCGCCGGCATCATCAAGATGGTTCTGCAATCCATCGGTTCCGCCGCCTGGCTCGCCTCCCTCGGCAGCGATATCCACGACTTCGTGCTCATCGGCAACCTCTCGTTGCTGCCGCAGTGTAAGGAGGTGTTCCCCGCCTTGGAGAAACTCTACGACATCCGTTTCCATATCCCCAAGTACTCCCAGTACTGCACCGCCATCGGCGCAGCACTCGATTATGCGAGACAACAGAAAAAGGGAACGCTTTAAAGTCGGATGCCCACTGAGGCATTGACATACCAGTCTGTCAGACTGCCCTTGTCTTCATCGTACTTGAAACTGAAACGGTGCAACTGGGCATTGGTGTTAAAGAACCAGTTGCCCACATTGTATGTCACCGACATACGTCGATACCGGCGTTTTGATGCGAGGCTCCCAACTGAGGTCGCCAGAAGTGTCATCATCAGGATTGTCCCGAGACAACCGTTCCAGCCGACTGGCATCCACCAGGGCGTCCATTTCCAGTACGCTCCGGTTGATGTTACCTTGAAGGATCACCTGCCAGGGTTTCTCGGGCATCTCGATATACCGGCGGTCGACACCACGTATGGTCATCGAGTCGATGCGAGTACCCACCTTCTTGATAAAACCCAGCACCCCGCCCTCTGCATGGGCAAAGAGCGGGGCGGTCATGGTCAGTATCAGTAGTGCCAGTCTGAACTTCATCGACAGTTTCGGTTAGAACGAAACGGCGAACGAAGCACCAATGGTCAGGTAGTGCATCTTCTTCTCTTTCTCAAACTCCAGCGGAGCCGTAGGTATGCCGCATACTTCGTACACTGTGCTCAGGTCGGGTGTCATCACCTTCATGAAACTGAAGGGGTCGTATTTCAGCGTGAAGGTTTTCTTGGAGTAGTCGTAATCGCAAAATACCCTCCACGAGAAGTTTGACTTGTACTTGTAGGTCAGCGAGATACCGGTGCCGTAGTTCGTCGAGTTGTTGCCGCCCATCGACAGATAGTCCCATTCCATGTCGTATTTATTACCATCATGGATGTTGCTCAGGTCGAGGGCTGTCAATTCGCCATTATCAATCTCGATATGGGAGTCCATATTCTTCACCGTTCCCTTGTAGGCTGCATTGATGTCGAGTTCCTGCGTCATCGTACGACCGATCAGGAACTTCGTGCCCAGTGCGAATCGCTTGCTAAGGGGCAGGTTCAGGTAGAGACCCACATTGGCAGAGAACTCCGTCAGGTGGTCGCTCTCGACGGTAATCTCCTCGTCGGAAATCACGCCATCCATCCTCCTGTTGAAGTCGCCTACCGGCATCATATCCTCATCATTCAATTTGGTAGCGTTATAAAGATCATAGACCGTCTCCAGGAAATCGTCGCAGTCGTCTTGGGCCTGTCCGACGAAATTACCCCAACTCTTGGCAGTCATCGCCCTCACGCGCAAGCGACCGCCGACACCGATATACTTATTGAAGAAGTAGGCACCCTCGGCATCCACCGACGTGGCCGTGTGGAAATCGATATTGATGTTCTCAAGAACTTCATCACCTAATGCATTCGCGAGGTCTTTATAAAAAGAACTTCCCGTCAGGTCATCCCAGGTAAAACCGATATCCTTCGAACCGAAACTCATGCCCATCGAGATGGCGAAGAACGACGGGTTCTCGCTAAATCCCTCCAAGTCGTTGCGCAACAGGCCTTTGCCCTTAAAGATGATATCACTCAGGGCATAGCCCAACTCCGTCGACATGATACCGATACCGGCACCCGAGAGCACATCGCTGATCCAGTGGCGGTTGTTCAGGATACGCATCACACCCGTGGCCGTAGCCACACCGTAGCCGGCTACCGAGAACCAGGGCGAGCGCGTCAGTCCGTACTCCTTGTGCAACATGGTGGCACCCACGAACGAGGTGGCCGTATGGCCTGAGGGCCACGAGTTGGCCGTCGAACCGTCGGGGCGCATCTCGCTGGCAGTATATTTGATACCGTTCACGAGGCCCGCCATGATACCGTACGACATCGCTGCCGACGCCAGCAGGCGGCCCCAGTCGCTGCGACCCTCATAGCCGCCCAACTTCAAACCCACCGTCAGGGCAGGGCCGAAGTACTGCGTATAGTCGTCGATACCCGTCTTGAAGTTCGTAAGCAGACGCGTGTTGGCGTGCTTGTTGTTGTAGTCTTGACGGAACGAGTTCTTCTCGCTCTTGATGATCCAGCCAGCCGCAAACACGGGGATACCCACAAACGTCAGGTCGTCCATCACCTTGTAAGGCTTCACGTCGGGATTGGTGCGCATCCACGTCATCTGGTACTTGTTCACCTCCGTCGTGGTGAGGGGCGCCATCTTGTTCAGGGTCGAGAGTTTCTCAAGCCGCACGTCTCTCACACTGTAGTCTAACTTCGGCTCCATCTCGGGAGTCGTCAACTTCATCGGCTCCATGTTCATAAAGTCGGCAGCCGAAGCGCCGACTGTTCCGAACAGCCCCATTGTGGCGAAGAATGCCACCTGAAAAACCTTCTTCATATCGTCTTTTTAGTTAAATATGGTATTGTAAATATGTTTTTTTAGAACTTATAACGCAGACCGGCGCAGAGCAAACCCTTCTCACCGAGACCTGCCTCGACGAATCCACGGAAGTTTCCGCCGAACTCAAGACCCAAGGCTGTGGCCTGGAACATGAAGTTGGTGATGGTCTCATCCTTGGCATCCGGATCGGCATTCTTTGCAGCACCCTCGACAGAGACAGAGGCAAACATCACACCGGCCGAGAGTGCCGAATACATGCCAAAATTCTTCTTGCGCAGCCAGTTGAACTTCACCGATGGCATCACCGTGATAAAGGTCTCACTCAGGTCCTTCTGCTTCGTTTTATCGTCCTCAGCCTTACAAGAGGCATACGCAAGCACGCCACCAACAGCCACGCCTGGAGTGAGGTGGTAATAGTATTCAGCACCGATAGGGCCCCACCAGGAACTCTGGTCGCCAGCGGCTGCAGCGAAGGCACTTGAAATGATCGAGAAAAGATTAGAGGCAGATTCAACACCGTAGAACACACCGATTTCGTTTTTCGTTTCGTCCTGTGCATTCACATTCATTGTAACCATCATGGCGGCTACGACCATCAAAAGAATCTTTTTCATGTTAGTACAAAATAATTATTTCGTGTGCAAAGGTACACAAAAAAATCGGACTGACCAAACATCAGCCCGATTTTTTGTTGTCCACCTATCGCTGGGGCCTGGCCCAAGTGATAGGGTTAAGCCAGTTGCTTCTCATCCTCCGGCTGGCCGGGGATGTAATTAAGATGTTCACCACTACCAACCAACAGTTGGGGCTTCTGTTCAAACTCGTACACCTTCATCGAAGGCTTCATATACTTTTTCTTTTCCATAATTTCCTTGTTTTATTTGATTACTACTGTTTTACCCTTATGAATATACAGTCCTTTCTTCGTAGGCTCACCGTTGAGTTTCAGTCCGTCAAGGCTGTACCATCCATCACCAACGTAATCCACGCTGACGGTGCTGATGCCAGTGACCTCACCTGTGGCCGATATCCACTCAATGCGAATGACACTTGGCAGCACATCACCCTTTACACGACGTGCCTTCGATGTCGGGTCGGTGTCTGTCAGTTCGCCCGTGTATTTCAGGTAGGCACGGAAGGGATTGATATAGGCATTCTTACCGCACTTCACGAATTGTCCTGCGGCGCGTCCGGCATTCGGCTCAGCCAGGAATCCATAGACACCGTTCGTCAGTTCTGTATCGTTTTCCTGCCAAATCTTGTAATTGTACGTGCCTTGGAAGGCGAATGTGCCCGTAGCCTCTACAGGTGCAGGCGAGGCAGAGATGGTTCGTTGGCCGAAGTCGATGGGAGCACTGGTGTCCGCTGTCGGATAGAGGATATAGGCTGTATTGGCAGCGAGGGCATCATCCTCACCCAGTTCAACCATAGTTACGATATCAGTCGTACCGTCCTTCAGACCGCCAAACTGGTAGAATGTGCCGAGGGCATTCTTCTGTGCAGATGTCACTTCGAATGGCAAGCATACAGTAGCCATGACCCCCGTTGTAAACGAGCGAATCAGGGATACCTGTCCAGTCACGCTCTTGTCAAGCGTAAGATTTTCCACCGAATTGCCATCGAATACGATGGTCGACGTAGCGGGGTCGCCTGTTTCCGTATATGTCAGGCAGCCGTAGTCCCCCACACTGTTATAGGTTGCGGTATAGATGGCATCCCCGGTAACTGGTACAATTTCCGGGTCCCAGCCTCTGAAAGTGTAGGTATACTGAGCGGTGGATGCCTTCGTAGGTGTTTCGCCAGTGTAGACGGGTGTCTGGCCGAAGGCTACGTCGCTTGATTGAAGTTCACTACCGTCCCAGTTCACAAAGGTAATGGTGTACGTTTGACGGGTGTTCGTAAATGTTGCCTGTGACGCTGTCGTACTGATGGTGCCAGTGTCTCCTATCTTACCTGTTGTAACAAACCCTGGGGCATCTGCCTGTGTTATGGTATAGCCAAGTGTAGTCGGCAGGCCCGTCGCCTCAGCAGATTCACCACCCTTCAGCGTAACTGTTGCTACACCGTCATGAAAATCCATGTCGCCGTAGGTGCCGTTGATAGTTGTGTCATCTAAGGTAACGGTAAA
This sequence comes from Prevotella sp., assembly GCA_017964785.1. Classification (GTDB taxonomy): domain Bacteria; phylum Bacteroidota; class Bacteroidia; order Bacteroidales; family Bacteroidaceae; genus Prevotella. Next base: position 406 of record JAGCRH010000146.1, on the reverse strand, counting down.
TTCGAACTCCACATCTGCATCTGCCGATAACTCCGAGACCACTGTGTTCGACACTGTCAAATCGCCCGTCTCACGGGTGTTCGTAAATTCCGCATCTGGCGTTGTCGTACTGATGGTGCCTGTGTCTCCTGTCTTTTCCGTATCAAACCCATCGGCATCTTCCTGCGTCACGGTATAGCCAAGGTCGGTCGGCAGACCGGTCGCCGTTTTAGTTTCTCCACCCTTCAACGTGAATGTTGCCACACCGCCGGCAAACGTCATCTCACCGTAGTCGCCGATGAAAGTATCGTCACCCAGGGTAACAGTAAATGAGAACTCCACACCTGCATCAGTTGATAAGGCCGAGTGCACCGTGTTCGTCACTGTCAAATCGCCCGTCTCACGGGTGTTCGTAAATTCCGCATCT
>JAGCRH010000145.1 GCA_017964785.1 Prevotella sp. | reverse complement strand
TTTTAGTTTCTCCACCCTTCAACGTGAATGTTGCCACACCGTCATGAAAATCCATGCCGCCGTAGGTGCCGTTGAAAGTATCGTCACCCAGGGTAACAGTAAATGAGAACTCCACACCTGCATCAGTTGATAAGGCCGAGTTCACCGTGTTCGTCACTGTCAGATCGCCCGTCTCATGGGTGTTCGTAAACGCAGCCTGTGCCGTCTGCGCGGTCAGAGTGAGCAGGAGTGTTGCGAGCAGCATCATCGCCGCCCGTGCGGAAAAGGTTTTAATAGTTTTCATCATGTACCTTATTTATTTTTGTGATTAATTTGGCTGCAAAGGTACAAAGATTTTGTTAAATGCCACTGCCCCTTTCCCAAATAAATGTTAAGGAAGTGTATTTTTAACAATCTATCAGATGCAATTTTATTGCTTTTGAGAATTTTGTAGAACCTATCGCTGGGGTCAGGCCCTGACGATAGGTCTGCCAAATGTGTCAAAAATAAACAGATTTGGCGAGGTTATAATTTATTTTCTTGCCGAAAGTGTATTTTTTTAGCACTTTTGGCAGTAAAATACTTGCATATTTGGAAAAAAGAGATTATCTTTGCACCAGAAAATCCAAAATAAAAATAAGATGGAAGAAAACAGGATCGTAGGTCGGGAGTATGAGCAGCATATTCTGTCAAACATCTGCGAAGAGCAGGAAGCAAGACTTGTAGCAGTCTATGGACGCAGACGTGTCGGTAAGACATATCTCGTAAAGAACTTCTTCAATGGAAAATTCGATTTCTTTTTCACGGGCAGTTTTGAAACCCCTATGAAGGTGCAGTTGGCTTTATTTCGTGACACTTTACAAGAATACAGTGGAGAAGAGCAACCGATGCCTAAAACGTGGTTCGATGCGTTTTCGCAGTTAAGAACATTTCTCATGGGCATAAAGCGCAAACGCATTGTCGTGTTTCTGGATGAACTGCCTTGGATGGAAACGCCAAAGTCTAATTTCCTCAAAGCCTTCAGTTATTTTTGGAACAAATGGGCTTCGACGCGCGACGGGCTGAAATTAATAGTCTGCGGTTCTGCCACGTCGTGGATGCTCGACAAGATCATTGGTGACAAAGGCGGACTATATGGGCGTTCTTCACGTTCTATCTATATAGCACCGTTTTGTTTGTCAGAGGTCGAAAAGTTTCTCAAACAGCGCAAAGGCATCATTTGGAACCGTTACCAAATTTTAGAAGCCTACATGATCTTTGGAGGCATACCTTATTATCTTGATATGCTTGAGAAAGGACTACCGTTTGACAGGAACATCGACAATCTGTTCTTTCGCCATGGTGCTCCTTTACAGAAAGAATACGATTTCCTCTTCCGTTCGTTGTTCAAGTCCTCTACCGTCTATCGGCAAGTAGTTGAATCTCTTGCCAAAAAGAACAAAGGGCTTACCCTTGCCGAAATTAAGGAAGAATTGAACAGTGGTGATAGCGGCACCCTATCTGATGTGCTTGACAATCTTTGTAAGTGCGATTTTATCAGAAAGTATTCACCATTTGGGAAAAAAGGGAAGGGTAGTCTGTATCAATTGTCCGACTTGTTCAGTTTCTACTATCTGAAATTTATTGGGGGAAGGACGGGGCTTGACGAGCACTACTGGTCGAACATCCAAGAAGCCAGCCGCCGTGCCTGGTCGGGCTATGCCTTCGAACAGGTGTGTCTTCACCATATCAGCCAGATTCGTGGAAAACTAAGTATCAAGGGGGTGCTTACCAATGTCTGTTCATGGTCTGTCCCCCCAAAGACCGATAAGGATGGTACCGCATGGAATGGGGCACAAATCGACCTGCTTCTGTGCCGGGGTGACCATGTGATAAACGTATGTGAGATGAAATACTGTCAGACAGAGTTTGCAATAAGCCAGGAATATGACAAACGCCTGCGTGAGCGTAACGAAACATTCGTCCACCACACCAAGACGAAAGATGCTATCCAGACTGTTCTTGTCACGACCTATGGACTAAAGGACAATCTTTATTCTGGAAGCATTTACACTACCGTGACAATGGATGACCTATTCGTGCCACAATTGTCCGAAATTTGATGTTCGGATGGCAGATGGCAGATAGCAGTTCGGTTTTAGGAGGTTGTAATTACGCTAATTGCCATCTGCCATCTGCCAGAACTGCCATCCTGTACGTGCAAAAAAGTGCAATAACGAGTAAAATTTTACAAAAGTGTCGTACCTTTGCTCATGGTAATAATGAGATGAGATTTGCGGCCTGGGCAGGCAACAAAAAATTCCCAGCGCGCGGGCAATTGTTTCCTGGGCAGGGCCAAAAACGGAGTCCATTCGGCGACAAGTAAAAAGATTGAACATTACACAATGGTGTCAGGAACCAATGTGTTATGAAAATGAGACTTGAATCCGGGGGAAGACAATGCACACCGGGCATAAATGTCCCTAGGATCTAAGGCATGTCTCTACCCCCCGTACACATAGGTTCCAGACCCCAGTGTGTCTCCTATCGACGTCGCCCTCATCTTCGACGGCCTCGGCCGACCCTATAATAATAACCGGCCTCTATCGTCTGATAAGGGCCGGTTATTGTCAAATAAGGCAGGGTTATTGTGGAATAAGGGCAGGTTATTACACAGATACACAGATGTAACAGATAAAAATAAAGAGTCTTCGCGTACCGCATAGGCGGGCGCAGTACGTAAGGGATGTTAGAAAACATCTGTGTCATCTGTGATCTGTACAAGATGGAAAATAAATCGGATTTTCTTTTGTTATTCGCACAATTTGCTGTATCTTTGTCGCCGAATAAATGATTGTATGATGAAACAGAGAAAACTTTGGATGACAGCAGCCGCAGTGCTGCTGATGAGTGGGGCAGTGCTGACGGGCTGCCGTAAGAGTAATGTGGCGGTGGCAGTCAGTGCGACCGATGACACCAGTCAGTTTGTGACGCTGACGGACGTGGTACCTGATGCCATCCTCGAAATCCGCTATTTCGGCACTTACAACTTCGTGGGGACACGCATCGACGGTTACGAAGAGCCGACGGCCCTGCTGACACGTCAGGCTGCCGATAGCCTGCGTGCCGTGAGTGATGATGTGATCAAACTGGGCTATCGCCTGAAGATCTACGATGCCTACCGTCCGCAGAAGGGCGTGGATCACTTTATGCGCTGGGGGGCCGACATCCCCGACACACTGATGAAGACCTTCTTCTATCCCGACCTCGACAAGAAGGTGCTCTTCCCTCAGGAGTATATCTGTGAGAGAAGCGGACATACACGTGGCTCTACCCTCGACCTGACGCTCTTCGACATGGCAACGGAGAAGGAACTCGACATGGGTGGCACGTTCGACTGGTTCGGACCCGAGAGTCATCCTGACTTCTGCGGTAATCCGGAAACGGGCGAATATACAGGCGACAACAGCAAGTCGCCGAGGGGGCGCAGCATCACTGCCCAGCAGTTTGCCAACCGTATGATTCTGCGCCAGGCGATGCTCCGTCACGGCTTCAAGCCCTTCGACACAGAGTGGTGGCACTTCACATTGAAGGACGAGCCCTTCCCTGACACTTACTTCACCTTCCCAGTGAAGCAACTTTAATGGACTGATGCGTTGAGGTTGCGACGGAGGAAAAACGCCTTGGTGGCGAGGAAAAAACAGAGCACACCCGCACCGTTGAGCAGCACCACTGTCCAGAAGGCAGCGGCATAGCCTAAGAGTTCTGAGACGACGCCACCAACGAGGATGCCGAGACCCATGCCGATGTCCCAAGAGATGAGGATGGTCGAGTTGGCCGTGCCACGCTGATTGTTGTGGGCCACGTTGATGGTCATGTTCTGGAAGGCAGGCCACATGTGGCCGTTGCCCAGACCGATCAGCAAGGCAGAGCCGTAGTAGCCGATGAATGTTAGAGGTGAGAGGTAAGAGGTGAGAGGTGAGAGATTACCCAAAGACGGAAAGCCGATGAAGAGAGTGTAGCCGATGAGGGAGATGACCATCCCTTCGGCGGCATTGTGGGTGAGACGGCCTTTACGCAAGGCTCTGCCACCTTGGAGGCGTGAGAGGATAAGACCCACGGAACAGAGCATGAAGTAGGTACCTGTGCCGCCCGTGATGCCCAACACCTCCTTGCCGTAGATAGCGAGGTAGTTGCTCAGCACGCCGAAACTGAAGCCGAAAGCCACCATGTTCAGACCCAAGAGCCAGCCCTTCACCAAAAAGAAACGGTCCCAAGAGAGTTTGGAACGGGGGTGACCACCCCTAACCCCTCCTGTAGGAGGGGGAAGTGTGACGGTGGAATCCACCAGCCAGCCGAGGCAGGCCACGATGAGGGCGAGCCAGAAGAGTGCCTCGAAACTGTTGGTCAGTTTGTAGAGGAAGATGCCGATGGTAGGGGCAATGGCCATCGCAAGGTTATTACTCAGGCCGTAGTAGCCGATGCCTTCCGTACGACGGCTCGACGGCAGCACATCGATGGCAACCGTGGAGTTGGCTACCGTCAGGGCCCCAAAGGGGCCACCATGCAGCGTCCTGACCACCATAAATAATAATAAGGTAGAGGCAGCCAGATAGCCTGCAAAGAAAATGGAGAAGGTGCCGAAGCAAATCATCAGCACCTTCTTTCTTGAAAACGAGTCGACGACATAGCCGCTAAACGGGCGGAAGAGCAGGGCGGTCACGGTGTAGCCTGACAGCACCAACCCTATCACATCCTTCGTCGCTCCGAAATGTTCACTCAGGTAGAGAGGCAGCAATGGAGTCAGAACATAGAAGGCAAAGAACAGCGTAAAGTTCGCCACCATTACCTTGCAATAGTTCCTGTTCCATAGCCGCTCCATCCCTTATTTCACTGCAAAGTCGAAACTCTTCAGATCCTTGTCGAGCGACGATGTGCCGTAGAGGATCTTGTAACTGCCAGCCTTGGTAGAGAGTTCGTCAATCATCTCATCGTAGTACTCGAAGGCCTCGCCATCGAGGGTGATGGTAGCCGTCTTCGTCTCACCAGGCTTCAACGACAACTTCTGGAATCCCTTCAAGGCCTTGATGGGCGCACCGTCGTCGCCGAGACGCTTCACATAGACCTGCACGGTCTCTGTACCCTCGCGCTTACCCGTATTGGTGACAGGCACAGTGAGGGTCACCTTGCCGCCGTCCTTCTTCATCGTCTTGGCAGACAACTTACCCTGACCTACCTTGAACGAAGTATAACTCAGGCCAAAGCCGAAGGCATACTGCGGCACACCTGTGAAGTAACGGTAGGTACGGTTCTTCATCGAATAGTCCATGAAGTCGGGCAGATCGTTGTTCGAACGGTAGAAGGTCACAGGCAGTTTACCACCAGGATTGTAGTCGCCGAAGAGCACCTCAGCGAGCGCCTTGGCACCACCCTGACCAGCATACCAGGCCTGCAACAGGGCATCGTACTCACCCTCGACAGATCCGAAGGCAATAGCCGAACCAGAGCAGTTGACGAAGATAACAGGCTTGCCAGTCTTGTGCATGGCTTTCACCAGCAACTGCTGCACCACAGGCAGGTCGATGGTCTGCTTGTCGCCACCCTCACCTTCCATACGGGCAGAGATACCGCCGATGATGATGATGGCGTCAGCACCCTTCACCTCGTTGGCCAGATCGGTGAAGTCGGCGAGTTTGCGCTCGCAGATGTCACCACGCAGCATGGCAAACTGTCCGTCGCCACGACGATACTCGATGACGACATCGTAGGTCTTGCCAGCCTCTACGGGGAAGCCCTTATAGTCGGCACCACGGCGTCCGAATCCGAAGCCTCCGAAACCACGACGACCACCACCCTTATTCTCCTCAACGACCTCGCCGTTGACTTTCAGGATATAGCCGTTATCCGTGCTCAGGGTGTACTTCATCTCACCCGTGAAGGTGGCCTTGTACTTACCCGTGATACGCACGGAGAGGTTGTTGTTGTCGACACCCTCGGCAAAGCCCCAGGCACCGAAAGTGGAGAAGTTGAACTCATTGGTATAGTAGTCGCTCTTCACGGGATCGCCTTCGAGATTCTTGTTGTTCCAGAACTCCACGAACATACCCTTGCCATCATTGAAGTCTTGGATATGGTGCACGGTGGTGTACTCATCGTTCAACTCACAGGCCTTGTTGTAGATGATCTTGGCACCGGGCACAGCATTCTTGATACCCTCCAGCAGCGAGTGCTTGTGGTTATCGGTCGGCGTGCCACCATAGTTACCGTTCAGCAGTTCCACGTCGTCAGCATTCGGACCCAGTACGGCGAGGGTCTTGATACTCTTTGAGAGAGGCAGCACACCACCCTTGTTCTCCAACAGTACCATCGACTCACGGGCAGCCTGAGTAGCCATCTCGTTGTTTTTCTCGCTGCTGATGACCTCCGGACCGAGATTGGCCCAAGGCAGCATGTTGGCGGGATCGAACATACCCAGTTCGAAGCGGCCCGTCAGGGTCTTACGGAGATGGGCGTCGAGGTCACTCTCCTGGATCATGTTCTTCTTCAGACCTTCCGTCAGCGACATAAACACCTTACCGCATTCCAGGTCGGTACCGTTCAGCACGGCATCGACAGAGGCAGAGAGGCCGTCCTTATGCGTCTCGTGCTGACCACGGTTGAAGAAATTGTTGATGGCGTCGCAGTCGGTGAGCACAATGGCGTCGTAACCCCATTTGTTGCGCAGGATATCGATGAGCAAGCGGTCGCTGGTGCAGCAGGGCTTGCCCTCGAAGCGC
>JAGCRH010000144.1 GCA_017964785.1 Prevotella sp. | reverse complement strand
GATAAGGGTGCAGAGGTTCTGAGCGAAGAGGCCTGGGGATTGAAGAAGATGGCTTATGCTATTCAGAAGAAGTCTACAGGTTTCTACTGCCTGATAGAGTTCAAGGCTGAGCCAGAAGTGATCAAGACATTGGAGACTGCCTTCCGTCGTGACGAGAAGGTGATTCGTTTCCAGACAGTTAAACTCGACAAGTATGCTGTGGAGTACGCTGAGAAGCGTCGCAACAAACTTGGCGCAAAAACAGAGGAGGCTTAATTATGGCAGCACAGGACACAGAAATCCGTTATTTGAATGCTCCTTCTATCGACACGAAGAAGAAGAAGTACTGCCGCTTCAAGAAGAGTGGTATCAAGTATATCGACTACAAGGATCCCGAGTTCCTTAAGAAGTTCCTCAACGAGCAGGGTAAGATTCTTCCCCGTCGTATCACCGGAACCAGTCTCAAGTATCAGCGTCGTGTGGCTCAGGCCGTGAAGCGTGCCCGCCAGATTGCTCTGCTGCCTTACGTAACCGATTTGATGAAATAAAACAAGGAGGACGCAAGTATGGAAATTATTCTGAAAGAAGATATTATCGGTCTGGGTTTCAAGAACGATATCGTGAATGTAAAGTCTGGTTATGGCCGTAACTACCTCATCCCTCAGGGTAAGGGTGTTATCGCTTCTCCTTCTGCCAAGAAAATCCTCGCTGAGAACCTGAAGCAGCAGGCTCATAAGATTGCTGCCCAGAAGGCTGCCGCCGAGGAGAAGGCTGCTGTCTTGGAAGGTGTTGCTCTCGAGATTGCCGCTAAGGTCAGTGCTACAGGCCAACTCTATGGTTCCGTAGGTGCTGCTCAGGTGGCTGATGCTCTCGCTCAGATGGGTAAGGAGGTTGATCGTAAGATCATCACCATGAAGGATGCCAAGAAACTGGGTGACTATGTGGCTCTCGTTCACTTCCACAAGGAGGTGACTGTTGAGATTCCCGTCAAGGTGGTTGCTGAGAATGCCGCTGAGTTGAAGGCTGCTGCCGATGCAGAGGCTGCCATCCGTGCCGCTGCCGATGCTAAGGCTGCCGCTGCCGCTGAGGCTGCTGAGGCTGCCGACGAGGCCGAGGTTCTCGAGGCTCTCGACGCTGCGCCCGCAGAAGAGGCTACTGCTCCTGCTGAGGAGGCTCCCGCTGAGGCTTAATCAAGCAATTTAAATCGTAACAATTAATAATTAATCACTGCTGTAAGGCATCATTATTTATTATGACAACAGTGTCCCGAGGGTTCTCCCTCGGGATTTTTTGCAAAAATACGGCTTGCAATGAAGTTTTCTCCATACGTCACAGAACTCCTGAAGCAGAAATCTAATAAGGACTTCCGACTGTCTGCAGATTGTGAATACCTGGCACTCGATATAGAATCAGTGACGGGTGAGCATATCGGTGTGAATACGCTTAAACGGCTGTTGGGCTTTATCAATGATGAACGGGAACCCCGTATTTCTACCCTTGATGTGATAGCCCGTTACTTGGGCTTCGACAATTGGGATGTTCTGAGTGTCTATGATTCCCGAAGCAATTCCTCTTTTGAGTCCTCTGCGGAGGAGATACGTGTTAGCGACCTTTCGGTAGGCCAGCAGATTCAAATCAACTATCTGCCAGACCGTCAGATAGAACTGGAGTACCTTGGGGCAAACCGTTTCTGCGTTCAGAAAAGCGTTAACAGCAAGTTGAGGACAGACGACGAGATAACTATTACCCACATGGTGCAAGGTTATCCGCTGTTGGTCAGTGAAGTCATCCGTGAGGGGAAGTCGCTTGGCTCTTTCACGGCAGGCAAGGCTCAGGGTATCCGTTTCAAAATCCTTAACTGATGGACTCCTCGTCATTCTCAGACATACAGCAGACCTATCCAGACGCAGAACTGTTGCCGGTGGGAGGCTCGACCTGTGACTGCTATCGTGTGAAGTTGTACGGTAAGTTTCATTTCATGAAACGCCTCAAGCCGGAACTTCGTACCGATCCCCGTTATGTGTCAGCCATGCAGAAGGAGTTTGAGACGGGCTATCGGCTCGACCATCCCCATTTGGTGCGCTATGTCTCAAAAGGCGAGGACTACCTGCTGACGGAATATGTCGATGGCGAGAACCTGAAAGTATTTACGGAGAATCATCCCGATTACTTCAAGTCCCGTCAGAAGGCAGACCGTTTCCTCTCCCAACTGCTTGATGTCGTTGGCTATCTGCATCAGCATCAGATCGTCCATTTAGACCTGAAGCCCGAAAACATTCTCATCACCCGTATTGGCCAGGAACTCAAACTGGCAGACCTTGGATTCTGCTATACTGATACCTATACCGATACAATGGGTCGCACAGACCGTTATGCCGCCCCTGAGCAACTCAATAATTGCCAGGTTAATGCCACCACCGATATCTATGCTGTCGGCAAGATCCTCCAGACCCTCCCATGTTCTCATATATATAATAAGGTGATAGCCCGCTGTACGGCTGACGACCCAGCAAACCGTTATCAGTCTGTCGAAGAATTGCAGAAAGCCTTGAAGCCTTCATCTCGTTTTTTGTTGGCAGGATTTCTATCGTTGTTGGTGATTGCAATGCTTTTTGGGCTTTATCTTATGTTCCCCAAGAAAGAACCACAATTAGAACCTCAGCCTATAGAACAGCCGATAACTCCTCCAGAGGATTCTCTTTCCAATCATCCTGTTGACGAGCATATTCCATCGCCTCCCATTACAAACAAACCTGAAATCCAGGAGTCTGTACCATCTGCTAAACCAGAAAAAACAACTTCTCCTTCTGAGCAACTGAAGGAAGACATTGCGGCAGCAGTCCTGCCAAAGTTTAATGCCACGATGGGTGCGCTGCCAGATAGTGTGAAGCCTGGTACAGAGGAGTGGGCCCAAGCAGGGTGGGCCCTTGAGAAAGAACTATCCAACACATTACAAGAACTTATCCTTTCTCATCAGGACATTCCCATGCAGACTATAGCCCAAGAATATAACTCATACCTACAGAGCCTCATCACCCTGAAGTTCAATCAGAACTCCCAGAATCCCCAATAACATACAATTAGTAAGTGGATGAAATGGATGAACGGTGTTTCATCCATTTTTCTTATCTTTGCTGCCGGAAGCCTCCGAAAATGAGTGTATTACAAACAAATAACGAACAAAAATGAGGAAAATAACGATACAAAGCGGCTGAAATTGAAGAAAAAAGAACTATTTTTGCAAAAAATACGGCTCACATGAACGTTGTTTGCTAAATTTTTCTTATATTTGCACCGTGGCGGAAAATCCGTCGCAGACATATTGAAGAAGCGTTTAGCGCTGTTCCGTCTGGGAATCTGGACAATTCACAGGACGAAAGGATCAGAGTTGACGTTCTCTCCCTTGTTAGATATGTACTAAGTATGTGTCATACAGGGTGTGAGTCGTTTCCTGTATTCATCGTTCGGCAGTCCAGAGCCTCCCAGAGAATATGGCGAGAGGCTCACACTTCTTGTGTCGTGTTGGTATAAAAACCTAAATATAAATTATTAAGTTATGAGATGTTCTAATTGTAATTCAGATGTGACAGAAGGAATAAAGTTCTGTCCGAATTGTGGAAGTCCAATGATTTCCCAACAACAACCCCAACAATTTCAGCAGGGTCGGTACCAGCAGCCTCAGCAAGGCTCATATCAGCAACCTGTTCAGCAGGAGCAGCCTCAACAATCTCAAACAGGCGTGATCCTCAAACTTATTTTGTATTTATTTTATATACTTGCAGCGGCCGATTTCCTTCTTGGAACATTTGGAATAGCTGACATTACAGGCTTTAAATATTCTCCTATTCTGTTTTGTGTTATTGGTGCTATCATAGGCCAATATGTTAAGCAGAAATACGGTATAACAGACGATGAAGAATAATAGTTTTGTTTCTATATTTTTAAAAACGTAAAAAAATGAAATGTATTCATTGTAATTCAGAAGTGGCAGATGGAATGCAGTTCTGTCCGTATTGTGGAAGTCCAATGGCTCCTCAACAACAGCCTCAGCAAGGTCAGTATCAACAGCCTCAGCAAGGTCAGTATCAACAGCCTCAACAAGGTCAGTATCAACAGCCTCAACAAGGTCAGTATCAACAGCCTCAACAAGGTCAGTATCAACAGCCTCAGCAAGGTCAGTACCAACAGCCTCAGCAAGGCCAGTATCAACAGCCTCAGCAAGGCCAGTATCAACAGCCTCAACAGGGTCAGTATCAACAGTCCTATCAGGGTCAGTATCAACAACCTTTCCATCAGCAAAAGCCAAGTCTACCACATCGTCCACAATTAAATTTTAATGAAGCAATTAGTATTGCATCACAAAGGTTAAAAGAAGTTGATGGTCGTTCGCGTCGTTCTGAGTATTGGTGGTGGTTTTTAGCAGTCTTTTTGGGATCAGTTGTTTTAGGTTTTATTCCTTATGTTGGTAATCTTGCTTATATTGCCCAATATTTCTTGCTATATTCAATAACTATTAGAAGGCTACATGATTGTTCTGCACCAGAATGGCTTATTAAGATGTATCCGGGAGTGTTCGGTTTGTATTCTATTTGTATGACTTTGTTTAGGTTCTACACAGATGATCCTTATGGTTTTGCACGTGATGTTATTCGCTTTTTTGGTGGTGGTTTCTTCTACGGTATCTTTATTTTAGCGGGAGTATTGAGTCTTGTAGTCTTTGTTTTTTCTATTAAAGATAGTAATCCAGAAATAGACCCGATGCATGGTCCGTCACCCAAATATACGTTATAATCAAATAATATTTAATTGTTTATTAAGTTATGAAATGTAATCATTGTAATGCAGACATTGCGCCAGGAGCCCAATTCTGTCCTGTTTGTGGTAATCAAGTAAGTAACACGTTTGTTAACAATGAGAGTCTGTCATGGGGAATGAAAATCCTATCATTCTTTATTCCCATTGTCGGAATAGTTTACTACTTTATGAAAAAAAATGAAGCCCCCAAAAAGGCTAAGGATGCACTTCAATTTGGTCTAGCAGGTTTAGTACTTAACATAATCTGGTTCTTGGGGTTTTAGGTTTCTATAATGTGGTGATGTCTTCCTGAAAGTGTAACTTTGTGATAGACATGATGAATGTCGTTGTTGCCTAATAAAAAAGGGGAGTGTCACCACATTTAAACTATAAATAATTTGTTATGAATACGAATAAATGCCCTAATTGTGGCTCAACAGAACTTGTCAATTATGCTGATGGTTCTTTGAGATGTAAATATTGTGGTACTATTGTCGGACAGGCAAATGTGAATTCGTTTGGCTCGATGGCTTCTCGTGGCGTTAACAATATTAGCAACAATCTTTCATCAGGAACAAAGAATAAAGTGATAGCCATTCTTCTTGCTATCTTTTTGGGTGGTTTTGGGGGGCAATTCTTCTACCTTAGGAAATATTTGCTTGGTGCAGTTTGTATATTGTTCTGTTGGACGTGGATTCCTGGAATATGGGGTGTCATTCATGGGATTATTTTCCTCAGCATGAGTGATGAAGAATTTAACTATAAGTATAATCAATAATTATGCAGCAATATTCCTCTCATCATATTCTGTCAGCATTACGTAACGATAGGGGTGGACAATTACTGATATACAAGTTAGAAGAAGTTGATTTCAATAATGGGTCAGTCTTGACTGTCAGCCCAAGTGAAGAGGCCATTTTTGTTAAGAATGGTAGTATTGTCCAGGTGTTTCCTAATGGACGATATGAGTTAGTGACAGAGAATTATCCTTTCTTGGGATATTTGAGATATATTCTAAGTGGAGGCATAAGTACATTTCATTGCTCCATCTATTTTGTAAGTCTTCAACAAAGTCCCGAATTACTATGGGGCACATCGATGATGATGAGAGACCCTGTACAGAAGATTGTGACGAAAGTCTTTGTAAGGGGAGGTTACAGAATAAGGGTTGAAAATGGGACAAAACTACTACTATCGTTGTTGGGTATGGGAGTGAGGAATGTTGCATTTGAAGAAATAAGACAATATTTTGGTACCCAGTTTACTCAAAACATCATTTCAATCTTGTCAGAAACAATGTCTCGTAATAATGAGGAGATATTGTCAACTTGTACAAAATTAGGCCAACTATCTCAACAGGTATTTCCTCAATTAGCCAATATAGTATCTGAATATGGTTTGAGGCTTGAAAACTTTTCTATTTCAGCAATGGAAATTGCACAAGACGACCCCAATAGATTCATATTGGAACAAGCCTATGCGAAGATTAGAGAAAAAGAATTGTTGGATAAAGACTACAATACTATAAAGAATATGGACATTCAGACGAATGCAAGTAAAAACGAGGGATTTGGAAATCTTGCAGGTGCGGCAATGTTTATTAATTCTGAAATGAAAAAGAATGAGACTCCAGAACAAGCACCGAAGCCAACTCCACAAAAGAATGAAGGTGGTATTGAGAAACTTAAAGTATTAAAAGCCATGCAGGATGCTGGACTCATTTCAGAGGAAGAGTATAATTCTTGCAAGGATGCTATTCTAAAACAATTAATAGGTAAGTGATGAAGAAATTGGTTTCGATAATAATACTGTTGTTATCTGCATTAGTTATCTTTAATGTATGCTTTTTTATTTGCGTAGATTATGACGAGAATACTCGTGCATGGATATGCTATTTGTTTTTCCATTTAGCATACGTTCTATCTTTAATTGGTTATTTGTTTACGACACGAAGGAGGTTTTCTGTTTTAAATAGCAGGCTAAATGCGATATCAATTATTTATCTTGCATTAACCACATTAACCTGTTTAATATATCTATCGAAAACAGACTATTCAAGAGAATCTGAGATTTTTGTATTTCTAATAGAATTGTTTTTCTATCTGATATCTTTTCATTATTGTTATTTGACTAACAGGAATGCAGAGATGGGGATTATCAAGGATATGAAGAATTCTGCCAAACATGACAATTGGATTGACCTTAGGCTTCTTGTTAACGCTACAGATGATGAAGGAAAAACGAAAGTTGTCAAATCTGTCATTGATGAGATTAGAAGTTGCCCATCTTTAAGCAATCCGTATGTTTACGAAGTTGATAATGAAATACAGTCTTTGATTAGAGAAGTAAAGTCGAAATATGCAGATATGCAAATAGAAGAGTTAATCAATTATAAGGATCAAATATGCACCGCTGTTAGGAAAAGAACAGAAATATTAAAGTGCTGTTATCACAAAGCATAATATGTATATGAGATGTAAGAATTGTGGGCAAGAACTTGCTAATGACATGAGATTCTGTACTAATTGTGGATGCCCTGTGGATAATACACAATCAGCAAGTATTGCATTTGATGAAGACGACATCATATTAGTAACAACACCGTCTGTACAATTCGCTTCATACAGAAGGTGCCATACAAGTTACAGCATATGGTACAGCATGCTTGGTAGAAAAAACGATTAATCAATAGTAAGGCATATGAAATGTAAATATTGTAATGCAGAAATTGCACCAAAAGCACGTTTTTGTACAACGTGTGGGGCAGACTTGTCTAAACTTGGTAGATGTGTGAATTGTGGAGAATTAATTGATCCGGGTACATCTATTTGCCCCCATTGTGGAGCGGAACAAGTTCGTATAATTAATGTAGAGAAATCTGGTTCAAAGACTCGACTCTGGATTATTGGTGTCGTCCTACTTGTTGGCCTATTGGTAGGGGGAGCAGGGTGGTATTTCTTTATTCGAGAATCAGGAAACATTCAAGCCTCTTCTGAGGATACAGATTATATAGAAGAACCTACTGATAGTATCTCTGATGATTTTGAAGAAGGCGATATGCCTTCAAATGCATTGGATTTTTTGGATAGGTTCTATAAGGGAAAATATGACGATGATGATTATATCAAAGAGTATGTTACTGCTAATGTGTTGAACAAGTTGAAGCGAGACTATGAATACGATTGTCCATCAGATGATTGTTTAGCGGCGTGGGTGTTCACTGCATATCCAGCAGGTGCGGATTTGGATTTGGAAGAGGGGCCAATCTTCTCTTCAACAGACATAGATGGCAGATATAAGGTTGACTTTAAATACTCTTTTTATAATGGTGAACAAAAAGGTTATGAGACGAGAACGGTTTATCTGACTGTGACAGAAATGGACGGCAAGTATTTGATTTCGGATTATGAGGTGGTAGAGGATGCAGGAGAGATAGAACAAGAGCAAGAAACTCAAGAAATACAGGAAAATGATATGCAATCGGAAAAAGTTGATCCTCAGGTGAAAAGTGCTGTAGAGTTCAGGTCGGGTGACATCAAAGAAAGTGAACCTCCAAAGACTGAGGACACGAATGTATATGACCAAGTGGAACAGATGCCACAATTCCCTGGTGGACAGGCTGCCTTGATACAGTATTTGGCAAGAAATATTAAGTATCCGGTTGCAGCCGAAGAAAACGGTATTCAGGGCAAGGTCGTTGTTACTTTCATTGTAGAGCGCGATGGCACTATAAGCAACGTGAAGATCGCGAAATCTGTTGACCCATCACTTGACAGAGAAGCCCTACGTGTGGTAAAGTCTATGCCAAGATGGCAGCCTGGTAAACAGAAAGGTGCAAATGTTCGTGTGAAATATACGGCTCCTGTGAACTTTAGTCTTTAAATTATATAAGCAAATGAAGTCTGTATGGACGGATGAGTTCGGTGGGGTATATACTGCCGACAAGAAACGGCTGTTGAAGGTGCCGGATGTGAAACGGTATCGGATAGCGGAGGGGTGCGAAGAAACGGATGAGCATGCCTTTGATGACTGTAAGGTGCTGGAGATATTATACGTTCCTTATACTTTTAGTGGCAAGGCTGCTGATGATACATTCAATAGTATGCCTTCTGAAGTCGGAAACTTCTGCGTTTGGGATAGGCCATACGTGGAGGAGGTGTATGATACCAATGATTTATGGTACGACGAGGATCTGGTCGAGAAAGATGAGTACGGCGTGCTGTATGCCAATGAAGGACGGCGGCTGATTATGGCCACTCAACCAGAACTAATCGGAAAAGACTATGTGATTCCTGACGGAGTGGTGACTATTTGTGACGGAGCGTTTGCTGCGTGTAATGACTATACGGTATTATCGGCCCCAAGGAGCATAAAGGCAATCGGAGACTATATCTTTGGTGACGAAAGCGGTAAAATCGTAATTCGTGCTTGATATGGAAAAGTGAACACTATGGCGTCAACGTTCCAGACAAAGTGGTAAATCAGTACGGTCTTACCTCACCATGGTTTGAGGAACAATAAAACACGTTAAGTGTGGAATTAATTTCCAACAATGAACAAATTTTGCCTTGTTCCAATAGGCAGTGAGTCCGGGGAGTCCCAGAGGAGTGTCGTGTATACTCTCCTTAACGGCCCCCTTTTAACAAGGGGGGGCCTAAAGGGAGAGTTACACTCCTCTGGGACTCCCCGGACTCACTGCCGTAGGGTTTTGGCAAAGATACGAAACTGCCAAAATCAATTGTCCGTTTCTGACGCCTTTTTTAACGTCAAATTAAGAAATCGTAACATTTTTAACCATCGTACACAAAAAACACATTCAAATTCGCTATTGATCAATACCTCCTTACCTTTGCTTCATTCGGATAGTCTTAACAACTCATTGGAACCGTTCGAACGACTCATTCGAATAATTCCTTTACCCTATAAGGGATTATTCGAACACGTCAAAGGGATTATTCGAATAGTTGATTAAGACTATCTGATTACTTAAATCGTAAAATCTTGCCTAAAATCTGGGAGAAGATATTCCGAGGTCGGTAATTCTTGACCTTGATTCGAGGGATATTTTCCCGAGGGCGGAATTCTTTGCCCCAGATCCGAGGCATGTTTTCCTGTGGTCGGGTTTTCTTCACCCTAAATCTGGGTTAGATTTTCCAGAAGTCGGAATATCCTGTCTCGGATATGAGGGATAATTTCCAGAGGTCGGAAAGTCTTGCCTTAGATTCAAGTCAAATTTCTCCGGGGGCAGGATTTCTTCACCCTGTATTGGGACACGATTTCCCGAGGTCGGAATATCTTCTCCCAGATTTGAGGTTGACTTTTGTAGGTGCAAAATGACATGCTCCAGATTCGGGACAGATCATCCAAAACTTGAAAAACCAGCCTCGAATCCGGGACAGGCCTATGCACATGGGGCAGAAATCCGACTCAAAACCCAGGGGCATTTATGCACGGGGTGCAGAAACCCGCCTCAGATTCAAGGGGCATTTATGCACGGTGGGCAGAAACATGCCTCAGATTCAGGGGACATTTATGCACGGGGTGCAGAAACCCGCCTCAGATTCAAAGGGCAATTATGCACTGGGGGTAGAAACGTGCCTCAGATTCAAGGGACATTTATGCACGGGGTGCAGAGACATGCCTTGGATTCAGGGCAGACTTTTGCACGGTGTGCATAAACGCCTCCCAGATTTGAGGCTGATTTTCCGACTTCTGAAGCGTAATAACACAATATTCACTCATACCATCGGAACGTACTCTATACAATGCCCTCAATAATTAGCAAAACGGGCCAATAACGTAAAAAACCGCCAAATATTTGGAACTTTCGGCATTTTTGACTACTTTTGCAAACGAAAGATGAAACAAAATGTCAGACAACAGTTGTTTCGTAAGTTGAAGAAGGAGAATTGTTTCTGGTCTTACGATGTATCGAAAATGAAATCCATTTCCGATGAGGCACTGATTGAACATGTGATGCTTTATCTTGACATTGACGACATCGATAAACTCTTTTCACTTTTTGGCTATAAAAAGGTGAAACGGGTTTGGCTGGATCGTGTGGCTCCTCAAGGTGAGATGTTTCGTCCTTTCAACATTCTCTATGCATGGTATTATTTTGGTGCCAAGCGGCCTGAGGCTTACGTAAAGAGCATTGAGACCCGCCATATTAACAGACTAATGGCTGCTTGATGATGGAACACTCGAAATCTTTGGCTCCTCATACGGGTAAAGTATTTGAAATTATCTCCCGACTGGAATGTATAAAATCATATACGCTGGTAGGGGGGACTGCTCTGTCATTGCAGATAGAGAAGCGCCAGAGCGAGGATTTGGATTTTATGAAATGGGTGACGAAAAGGAACGAAAAACCCGAGGTAGACTGGCCTGCCATCAAAAAAGAATTGGAGAGCGTGGGCAGCATTGGAGCATTCTGATCATAAGTTACGTTCTGGAAAAGAAGTCTTAACTCGTGTATCAGTACGGATACTGGCGCACTGGGATGCCGTAAAAAGGAAAGACCGCGGGACTCACGTCCTGCGGTCTTCTTTTTCTCTCAATTAAGTTCGTTGTGACTAACTATTAAGCAACAGTGTCAGCAGCGGCTGTGTCAGCAGCAACGGTGTCAGCACCCAGAGTGTCAACAACCTCCTCGATAGAATCAGTGTCAACGGGAGCAGCCTGCTGAGCCTGATTACCACAAGATGCGAAAGAGATAGCTGCAACAGCTACGAACATAAATACTAATTTCTTCATTTTTCTAATGCTTTTAAATCTGTAAAACAATCATTTGTTTATTAAAACGCTGCAAAGGTATGCAATTTTTTAATAGGTCGTATCATTTTTTTTGTTTTTTTTTAGGTCGTTTTTGTAACTTTTTTGCAAACGGCTGTAAATCAACGAAATACGAAATGTTAAAAATCATTCATTTTTAGGAAAATGCGAATAATTGCTCAAAAATTGCTGTATTTGAGAAAAAAATACTACCTTTGTGCTCGCAAACATAGATAGATCAAAAAGCGAAGCGAAAAAAAAGTTAAAAATGATTGATTTTTCGGCTTTTCAAGGTAAGACGGCAGCCTATTATACACTCGGATGTAAGTTGAACTTCTCTGAGACATCGACCTTCGGGAAGATGCTTCAAGAGATGGGCGTGCGGACGGTACAGAAAGGGGAGCGGGCTGACATCTGCCTGATCAACACCTGCTCTGTGACGGAGGTAGCCGACCAGAAATGTCGTCAGGCGATTCGCCGGATGGTGCGGCAGCATCCTGGGGCCTTTGTCGTGGTGACGGGATGTTATGCGCAGTTGGAAGCCGAAGAGGTGGCAGAGATAGATGGCGTCAGTCTGGTGCTGGGCTCTAATGAAAAGGCGAACTTGATACAGTTCCTTTCTGATGCGTGGGCAGTGGCAGATTGCAAATCCGCCCCAACAACAGGGGACACCCCAACAACAGGGGACACCCCAACAACAGGGATCCATCGGGAGAAGACGAAGGATATTAATAGTTTCGCGCCATCGTGCTCACGAGGCAACAGAACCAGGTATTTCTTGAAGGTGCAGGATGGCTGCGACTATTTCTGTACGTATTGTACCATTCCTTACGCCAGAGGTTTTTCTCGGAATCCGTCGATAGCCTCTCTGGTGAAGCAGGCTGAGGAGGCTGCGCAGGAAGGCGGTAAGGAAATCGTATTGACTGGCGTGAACATCGGCGATTTTGGCAAGACGACAGGTGAAAGGTTTATCGACCTTGTGAAAGCACTCGATGGGGTGGAGGGTATCAGCCGCTACCGGATCAGTTCGCTGGAACCGGATCTGTTGTCGGATGAACTGATTGACTATTGTGCACAGAGCCGGGCTTTTATGCCGCACTTCCACATTCCTTTGCAGAGTGGGAGTGACACCGTGCTGAAACTGATGCACAGGCATTACGATGCACAGTTGTTTGCAGACAAGATTCATCGGATTAAGGCGGTGATGCCTGATGCGTTTATTGGTGTGGATGTGATGGTGGGCTGTCGTGGAGAGACGCCTGAGTGTTTCGAGGAGACGTATAAGTTCCTGAAAGGGCTCGATGTGACGCAGTTGCACGTGTTCCCTTATTCCGAACGGCCAGGTACATCGGCTCTGAGCATCCCTTATATAGTAAGCGAGAAGAACAAGAAACTGCGTTCGAAGCGTTTGCTGGATTTATCGGATGAGAAGACGGTGGCTTTCTATCAGAAACATATCGGACAGGAGGCTGAGGTACTCTTCGAGAAGGCCCCAAGAGGAAAGGCGATGCACGGTTTCACCAAGAACTATATCCGTGTGGAACTGGCGGCAAAGGATGCAGACGCAACACTCGACAACCAGATCGTAAAAGTTAGACTGGGCGAACTGACCTTCGACCGTCAAGCATTGAGGTGTTCTCTTATATAATATAATTAATGTACGCGCGTATGGAGAAGTTGGCAATCGTGATATTGAATTGGAATGGCGAGAAGATGCTCAGGGAGTATCTGCCCTCCGTGTTGCAATATTCGAGGGATGAGGCGACGATCTATGTGGCTGACAATGCCTCGACAGACGATTCGTTGGCGATGCTGCGCGAGCATTTCCCTGAGGTGAGGCTGATAGAACTGGAAAAGAACTGGGGTTTTGCCGAGGGGTATAATAAGGCCCTTCACCAGATAGACGCTACGTATTACTTGTTGCTGAACTCCGATATAGAAGTGACGCACCATTGGCTGACGCCGATGATTGAACTCTTGGATGCGCATGAGGATATTGCAGCCTGTCAGCCCAAGTTGCTGAGTGTCTTCGATAAGGACGCATTTGAATATGCTGGGGCCTGTGGCGGATTCCTCGATAAGTATGGTTATCCTTTTTGTAGGGGTCGTATCTTTGAGACGGTGGAGCAGGACAACGGACAGTATGACTATCAGCAGGATATCCTCTGGGCAACTGGGGCTGCACTGCTGATCCGCTCTAAGGACTATTGGGAGGCTGGGGGGCTCGATGCACGTTTCTTTGCCCACAACGAGGAGATAGACCTCTGTTGGCGACTGCGTATTCGAGGACGACGGATAGTGTGTGTGCCAGAAAGTCAGGTCTATCACGTGGGAGGCGGTACGCTGCCGAAGAGCAATCCCATGAAGACCTTCCTGAATTTCCGCAACAACCTGACGATGCTCTATAAATGTCTGCCGGAGGAGGATTTGAAGTCCGTGATGCGCTGGCGCTGGTGGTTGGACTATCTTGCCGCCTGGGAGATGCTGATCCTGAAAAGAAACGTGGGAGATTTCAAGGCGGTGTATCGGGCTCGACGTGCTTTTAAGCGTTGGAAGAAGGATTTTAAGTCAGACCGTCGGCAGATACAGACCAGTCGGGTGATGAAAGAAATACCGGAACGAGGGTGCTTTTCCTTGCTTTGGCAATATTATGTAAAAGGACGGAAAACGTTTGATTCTTTAGACAGTTTTTTACACAAATAAACTTAAATGTGCAATTTGAGGTCTTTATTTTAAAATTTTTAGGTTAAAATTTGGTATTTACAATAATTTTAAGTAAATTTGCAGAAATTTTAAACAAAAAGAATAAAAAAGGCTTCTCAGTAAGTGCGTAAGATATACTTCATACTGTTTGTTATGATGCTGGGATGCATCGGCTGTGAATGGCAACTGAAGACTGACGAGTCAGAGTCGGATGTTGTCGTTGAACGCTATGATCGTATCCAGAGCCTTTATCTTACCACGAGTGATTTCTCGGCCCTTCAAGAGATGAACATCACCTATCCGGAGCAGACCAGAACGCTGATTGAGGATATCCTGCGCATCGGTAAGGTGAACGACCCTCAGATCAATACCAAGTTCCTGCGTTTCTATCAGGATTCCACGTTGCAGGTGCTTATCAATGAGGCGGAGCAGCAATATGCGAACATGGATGACATCAACGAGGAGATGACGCAGGCCTTCAAATACTTGAAGAAGGAGATTCCGAACATGGAGATTCCGAAAATCTATGCACAGATCGGTTCGCTGGACCAGAGCGTGATTGTCGGTAACGGGATGATAGGTATCTGCTTAGACAAATATCTCGGTGCGGAATACGATCTGTATCTGAAACCGGAATACGGCTATTCACTGGAACAGCGCAAGATGATGCAGCGCCAGTATATCGTGCCGGACTGTATCGGTTTCTATCTGTTGAGTCTGTTTCCGATGCCTTTCGACAAGCCGATGAGCCAGGAAGAGCGCGACATTCATATGGGTCGGATCCAGTGGGTGGTCAACAAGGCGATAGGACGCGATATCTTTGACTCGACCTTTATGCAGAAAGTGGGAAAATTCATGAAAAACCATAAGGATATGGGGATTGAGCAGTTGCTCAACGGCACGAAATATTCAGATTTCTTGGGACTTTGAAAAAAAAATGCTATCTTTGCACGGTCTAAAAAGATAAGATTATGGCAAAGAAGTGTTTTGGGATAATGGCTGCTGTGCTTGTGCTGGCAATGAGTCAGGTACAGGCAGGCGATAAACTGAGTTTAAGGGACATCACACGGGGAGAGTTCCGGGCAGAGTCGATGACGGAAGTCCACCCGATGGACGACGGGGAGACGTATGCTCAGATTAGTGATGACGGCAAACGTATCGTGACCTACTCATTCAAGACGGGTAAGCAGGTGGGTGTGCTCTTTGACGCTGCAACGGTTCGTGGTGCTAACATCCGTCGGGTGCAGGGATACATTGTCAGCCCTGATGGTCGCAGATTGCTGATCCAGACGAATACAAAACCCATCTACCGTCGTTCGTTCACGGCAGAGTATTATATCTTTATGATCCAGAACAACAAACTGGAACCGCTCTCCGATGGAGGCCCACAACAGACACCTGTCTTCTCGCCTGACGGGAACCAGATTGCCTTTGTCCGCGATAATAATATCCACCTCGTCAAACTGCTCTACGACAATGCTGAGAGTCAGGTGACGAAGGACGGGAAGCGCAACGAGATTATCAACGGCATCCCAGACTGGGTCTATGAAGAGGAGTTCTCCACCAATTCGTCGATGGTGTTCTCTGCCGACTCGAAGCAGATTGTCTGGATCCGTTACGACGAGACCGATGTGCCGCAATATTCCATGCAGTTGTTCAAGGGCTTGGTTCCGGAGCGCGAGGATTATCGTGACTATCCTGGTGACTATACCTATAAATATCCTATTCCTGGTAAGCAGAATGCAAAAGTAAAGGTGCTCTCATACGATATCCAGAGTCACCAGACGCGCACCATCGATCTGCCGTTGGATACCGACGGTTATATCCCTCGTATCAAGGCGACCTCTGATCCGGAGAAGATTGCCATCTTCACGCTGAACCGCCATCAGGACGACTTGAAAATCTATATGGCCAATCCGCTCTCGACAGTTGCCAAACTGATCATTGAGGACAAGATCGACAAATATGTGAAGGAGGAAACCTTTGAGGATGTGCAGATTACGGACAAACATATCCTCCTGCCCAGTGAGCGCGACGGCTACAACCACCTGTATCTCTACAATCTCAACGGTCAGCAGTTGCGTCAGATTGTGGCGGACAAATATGTGGTGAAGAGTGTCTATGGCTTCGACGAGGCAACGGGGGATGTCTATTTCGCTGCAAATCCGAAGGGAGCCACCGACCAGCAGGTGATGGTGGCCCGTCAGAACGGCAAGATTGAGACACTCTCGCAGAAGGACGGCGTGAACAATGCCATTTTTAGCAAGAATTTCAAGTACTTTATCAATATTTGGAGCGATCTCGACAATCCTGCCCAATATACCCTCTGCCAGAACAACGGTAAGGGTCTTGCTACGCTCATCGACAATCACGAACTCAAACAGAAACTTGCGGCCTATGACCTTGGCAAAAAGGAACTCTTCCACTTCACTACTTCTGAGGGTGTGACGCTGAATGGCTGGATGGTGAAACCGAAGGACTTTGACGCCTCGAAGCGCTATCCTGTGATTATGTATCAGTATGGCGGGCCGGGCAACCAGCAGGTGATGAACCAGTGGGGCATCGGTATGAGTGGCAGCGGTGCCATCCTCGAACAGTATCTCTGCCAGCAGGGATATATCTGCGTCTGTGTCGATAATCGAGGCACAGGCGGACGGGGTGCAGAATTCGAGAAGTGTACCTATCTCCGTCTGGGTGAATTGGAGTCAAAGGATCAGGTGGAGGCTGCCATCTGGTTGGGCCAGCAGAGTTATGTCGACAAGAACCGCATCGGCATCTGGGGCTGGTCGTACGGTGGTTGGAACACGCTGATGTCAATGTCAGAGGGAAGGCCTGTCTTCAAGGCAGGAGTGGCTATCGCACCACCCACCAACTGGCGCTTCTACGACACCATCTATACGGAACGTTATATGCGTACACCGCAGGAGAATCCAAAGGGCTATGACGAGGTGAACCCGATAGCCCGTGCTGGCCAGTTGCATGGGGCCTTGCTCATCTGTCACGGTCTGGCCGACGACAATGTACACTACCGGAACTCAGCGGAGTATGTTGAGGCATTGGTGCAGGCCGATAAGGATTTCCGCCAAATCGTCTATACCAATCGCAATCACAGCATCTTCGGCGGCAACACCCGTAACCACCTGTTCCGCCAGGCTATCAATCACTTCAATGCTGAACTGAAATAAGTAGGGGATCCATAAAAAAATCGTGTTTTATTTTGCCATTTGGTAAAATAGCACTACCTTTGCAACCGCTTATATTATTTATAATAAGGTATAAGGATGACTGCTAAAAATAAGAAGAGACGTTGGCATTGTCTTTCCGGACAGGAACCCACGGAGATGGACAAGACCATCATGTACTGGGAGAACAAGGGTAAAGAGGTGCCGACGCGAGACCTGATAAAGACTCCGGAACAGATAGAGGGCATCCGCAGGGCGGGTGTCGTGAATACCGGTGTGCTCGATGCGGTGGCCGCTGCTATCCACAAAGGGATGTCGACCTTGGAGATCGACCAGATCTGTCGGAAGTACTGCGAGGAGCACAACGCTACGCCGGCCTGTTTGAACTACGGTGGGGAAGACGGTACACCGCCGTTCCCGATGTCGGTATGTACGAGCATCAACGAGGTCGTGTGTCACGGGGTGCCGAAGGAAGAAGATGTGCTCGAAGAGGGTGACATTATCAACGTGGACTTCACGACGATTGTCGACGGCTACTATGCCGATGCCAGTCGTATGTTTATCATCGGCAAGACCTCGCCGGAGAAGGAACAACTGGTGCGTGTGGCGAAGGAGTGCTTAGAGATTGGTATGGAGGCCGCCAAGCCCTATTCGTTTGTGGGCGACATCGGTCATGCGATAGAGAAGCATTGTAAGAAGTATCACTACGGCGTGGTGCGCGACCTATGTGGTCATGGGGTAGGGAATGCCTTCCACGAGGAGCCCGACGTGGCGCACTTTGGCCATCGTGGCACGGGGATGTTGCTGGTGCCTGGGATGGTCTTTACGATTGAGCCGATGATCAATATGGGCACGTATCGGGTGTTTATAGATGCTGATGACCCGTATGGCTGGGAGGTGATTTCGGAGGACGAACTGCCGAGTGCCCAGTGGGAGCATACGCTGCTGATGACGGAGCACGGGGTGGAAGTGTTGTCTTATTGAACATTGAAGATTGAACATTGAAAAAGGATATATATATATTAGGTATAGAGTCGAGTTGCGACGATACATCGGCGGCGGTGCTGAGGAATGATGTGCTGCTCTCGAACGTGACGGCCTCGCAGGCGGTACACGAGGCCTACGGCGGTGTGGTGCCTGAACTGGCATCCAGGGCGCATCAGCAGAATGTAGTGCCCGTCGTGCATGAGGCTATCAAGCGGGCAGGCATCACCAAGGAACAACTCTCAGCCGTTGCTTTTACCAGAGGCCCTGGACTGATGGGATCGCTGTTGGTGGGCGTGAGTTTTGCCAAGGGTTTTGCGAGAAGTCTGGGCATTCCGATGATAGATGTGAATCATCTGCAAGGGCATGTGATGGCGCATTTTATTAAGGAGACAGGAGTCAGGAGTCAGGAGTCAGGAGACAGGAGTCGGGAGACAGGAGGGATTCCGCCGTTGCCGTTCTTGTGTCTGTTGGTGTCGGGCGGTAACTCGCAGATTGTGAAGGTGAATGCCTACAATGATATGGAGGTGCTGGGACAAACCATCGACGATGCGGCTGGCGAGGCGATTGACAAGTGCTCGAAGGTGATGGGACTGGGCTATCCCGGTGGCCCGATCATCGACCGGCTGGCGCGTCAGGGTAGTCCGAAGGCCTTCCATTTCGCCGAGCCGAACATCCCAGACCTCGATTACAGTTTCTCAGGATTGAAGACCTCGTTCCTCTATTCCTTGCAGAAATGGGTGGCAGAAGACTCTGATTTCATCGAGAAAAACAAGGCCGATATTGCTGCTTCATTAGAATGGACAATCGTGGACATCCTGATGAAGAAACTGAAAAAAGCCGTGAAGCAGACGGGTATCAAGCATGTGGCGGTGGCTGGTGGCGTGAGTGCCAACAACGGCCTGCGCAATGCCTTCTACGATGCCCAGAAACGCTATGGATGGACGATATACATCCCCAAATTCAGTTATACCACCGATAATGCCGCCATGATTGGTGTTGTGGGGTATTACAAATACCTGGACGGCGAGTTCTGTGGTATTGATGCCCCGGCCTTCTCGAAAGTGACATTCGAATAAAGGTAAAAAGGTGAAAAAGTAAAAAGGTAAAAATATGATGGATTTTGAAGCAAAAGTTATCAGCAGGGAAGTCAGTGAACTGCTATGGGAAATGGAAAGAACGGTCAGTACAGCAGAGAGTTGTACGGGTGGCCGCATCGCAGAAGCCATTATCGCTGTGCCGGGTGCCTCGAAGTATTTCAAGGGTGGCATCATCTCATACGTGAACGAGATCAAGGAGTCACTGTTGGGTGTGGATCCACAGGTGTTGGAAGAACAAACCGCTGTGTGCGAGGAAGTTGCCAAGCAAATGGTTATCGGTGCCTGTAAGGCTTTGAATACCAACTACGCCATCTCTGCCACAGGCTTTGCTGGACCCACAGGAGGCACGAAGGAGATCCCCGTGGGCACCATCTGGTTGGCCTGCGGCAATGCGGACAGGATTGCCACTGTCAAAGTAGAGGAGGATCACGGTCGGGACATCAATCTCGCCATTGCCACCAACAAGGCGATGCAGTTGTTCTTGGACTACTTGAAGGCTGAAAATTTTGAGAAAAAAGAGTTGGAAGGTTAAAAAAATATAAATCACATCTTAATATTAAATCTCACCTCTCTATTCTCAATTAAAATATGTACCTTTGCACCCTGTTTGGAATAAGTAGTTAAAAAGAACAAGTAAAAAGTAGATAGAAATGTCTAAGGTTTGTCAAATTACAGGAAAGAAGGCACAGATAGGTTGTAATGTGTCTCACTCAAAGCACCACACAAAGAGAAGCTTTGACGTCAACCTGTTCAGCAAGAAATTCTACTATGTAGAAGAGGGTTGCTGGATTCAGTTGAAG
>JAGCRH010000143.1 GCA_017964785.1 Prevotella sp. | reverse complement strand
TGGACTATAAGACTCTATGCTCAGACAAGACAGCATCCAGACAGAGCCTATTGTATCATCGGCCACGAGCGACACGATAGAGCATAAACCCACAAAGCCGCAGACACCCTATCAGGTGCTGCGGTTATTGCCTAAGGATGCGACACCGGCCCAGCAGGACTCCGCCATTCAGGTCTGGTTCCAACCCGGTGAGATACACTATAGTTCAAGACCCGACACACTCCATCTGCCAGGACATGATATCGGCAAAAGTCTGAAGGATGTCAACCTCCCCCAATACTACAGGGAGCATTTCTTCTCCGATAACACTTACTTCCACCCGGAATTAGATGGAGGACGGTATGGTGTGGCAGGTGACCCGATTCCCTATACCACCAAGAACGACAACATCATCACCAGTATGCTGCTGGTGTGCTTTGTCCTGACCCTTGTTGCATTTTCTTTCAGCAGGAGTTTCCTGTTACGTCAGGCCAAGAATTTCTTCTATATCCCCAAAACAGAATACGCCATCACAGAGACCTCCACGGAAGTCAAATCGCAATTCTTCTTCCTTCTGCAGACCTGTCTGCTATTGGCCTTGCTCTATTTCTTCTACACACGTACTTATAAAGCAAGCACCTTCATCTTATCCGACGAATACCTGCTTGTAGCCATTCTGGGAGGTATCTTCATCGGCTATTTCTTCCTGAAGTATCTGGTCTATGCTTATGTGAACCTGGTGTTCTTCGATGCCAAGAGAAACGGTCAATTTTTCCGTACACTTTTGTTTCTAAATTCCTTAGAGGGAATCCTATTATTTCCCATCGTAGCCCTACTTACTTTTTTTGATATTCCTGCTCAAACTGTTGCGTACTACACGTTATTTGTGGTCATTTTAGTTAAAATATTGACCTTTTATAAAAGTTTTGTCATCTTTTTCAGGCAAAATGGTCTTTATTTGCATATTATTTTGTACCTTTGCGCCCTTGAAATCATTCCCTTGTTTGCTCTATGGGGTGGACTTGCGGTGATTGCGAATGCATTGAAAATAAATTTTTAGGACATAAATGATCAAGAAGATTCTGGTTTCACAACCTAAGCCAACAAGTGAGAAGTCACCGTACTTCGATATTGCGAGCAAGTTTGACGTTGAACTGGTGTTCCGCCCTTTCATCAAGGTTGAGGGTATCTCTGCCAAGGATTTCCGTGCGCAGAAAGTAAGCATTCTCGACTACACAGCCATCGTGTTCACCTCGCGCCACGCCATTGACCATTTCTTCACGATGGCGAAGGAACTTCGTGTTGCCATACCTGAAGACATGAAGTACTTCTGCGTGACAGAGACCATTGCTCTTTATATCCAGAAATATGTGCAGTATCGCAAGCGCAAGGTCTTCTTCGGAGAGACAGGCAAGATAGACGACCTGATTCCCACCATGGTGAAGCACAAGACCGAGAAATATCTGGTTCCCATGAGTGACGTACACAACGATAGTCTGGCCAATCTGCTCGACTCGAAGAAGTTGAACCACAAGGAGTGTGTGATGTATAAGACTGTCAGCAACGACTTCACACCTGAGGAAGTCGAGAACTTTGACTATGACATGCTGATTTTCTTCAGCCCGTCAGGTATTGAGTCGCTGACTAAGAACTTCCCAGATTTCAAGCAGGACAAGATTGCCATTGCCACCTTTGGTCCCACCACAGCCAAGGCTGCCAAGGAGGCCGGTCTGCGTCTGGATATTGAGGCACCATCGGAAAAGTACCCCTCTATGACCAGTGCCCTGCAGCATTATCTCCTGGTAAAGCAAGGTTAATACACCTTATTTATATATAATGACGGGTCTCGCGTCTCCTACACTCAGCAAGAGAGAGCGCATCGTCAGCCGGAAACTGATAGAACTGCTCTTCAGCAAAGGCAGCAGTCGCAGCACCTCTGCCTTCCCGTTGCGGATTGTGTTTCTGGAGAAAGCGCGAGAAAAAGGCGAAGAACCTGTACATATCCTGGTCAGCGTATCCAAGCGGCACTTCAAACGGGCCGTCAAGCGCAACAGGGTGAAGCGCCAAATACGTGAGGCCTACCGCCATCACAAGACGATATTGGCAGGAAAGGTCGCAGACGACAAGTCGATAGCCATTGCCTTTATCTGGCTGGCCGACGAACTCTTCGACAGCCAACAAGTGGAAAGATGCGTGAAGAGACTTCTGGGAAAGGTAGCGGAAAGCGTATGAACATCATCAAGGCCATAGGCCATTATATCTCAAAGGCCATCGTATGCCTGCTCTGTCTGCCCATCGTCTTCTACCAGACGTGCATCTCCCGTTTCACGCCTCCGTCCTGCCGCTTCACACCAACATGCAGTGAATATGCAAAACAGGCACTCAGGAAGCACGGCCCCATCAAAGGACTCTATCTGGCCATCTGGCGGATATTAAGATGTAATCCCTGGGGCGGCAGCGGATACGATCCCGTCCCTTAGGAACCTAGGAATGCTTAGAAAATATTAGAATAAAGATATATGAAGAATTTTGTTGAAGAACTGAAATGGCGCGGCATGCTGGCACAGATCATGCCTGGCACCGAAGAACTGCTCCAGAAGGAGATGGTAACAGCCTATCTGGGTACAGACCCCACAGCCGACTCTCTGCATATCGGGCATCTGTGCGGTATCATGATGCTTCGTCATTTGCAGCGTTGCGGTCACAGACCCATCATCCTCGTAGGCGGAGCCACTGGCATGATTGGCGATCCCTCCGGTAAGTCTCAGGAACGCAACCTGCTCAACGACGAAACCCTGCGCCACAATCAGGAGTGTATCAAGAAGCAGGTAGCCAAGTTCCTCGACTTTGAGTCGAAGGAGCCTAATGCCGCCATTATGGTGAACAACTACGACTGGATGAAGGACTTTACCTTCCTCGACTTTGCCCGTGAGGTGGGTAAGCATATCACCGTCAACTATATGATGGCCAAGGAAAGTGTGCAACAGCGTCTGAACGGTACGGCTCGCGACGGTCTGTCGTTTACAGAATTCACCTATCAGTTACTGCAGGGCTACGACTTCCTGTACCTCTATCAGCACTATGGCGTGAAGTTGCAGTTAGGCGGCAACGACCAGTGGGGCAATATGACCACAGGTACAGAGTTGATCCGTCGCACCCTCGGCAATGAGGTGGAGACCTTCGCCCTGACCTGTCCGCTGATTACCAAGAGCGACGGCAAGAAGTTCGGCAAGACGGAGTCTGGAAACATCTGGCTCGACCCACAGCGCACCACACCGTATAAGTTCTACCAGTTCTGGCTGAATGTCAGCGACGAGGATGCAGAGCGCTATATCAAGATATTCACCTCACTCGATAAGGATACCATTGATGCCCTCACAGAGGAGCACAAGCATGATCCTGGTCGTCGCATCCTCCAGAAGCGACTGGCAGAGGAAGTGACGGTGATGGTTCACTCTCAGGAAGCCCTCGATGCTGCCATTGAAGCCTCCAATCTCCTCTTTGGCAAATCGACAAAGGAAGGACTGGAGAAACTCGACGAGCAAACCTTCCTTGATGTCTTTGACGGAGTCCCCCAGTTCGAGATCGGCAAGGACCAATTGGGTCAGCCTGCCATTGAACTGCTGACAACTGTTGCGCCCGTCTTCCCCTCCAAGGGTGAGATGCGCAAAATGGTACAGGGTGGCGGTGTCTCACTGAACAAAGAGAAACTCACCGATCAGAACCGTCCTGTCACGGCAGAAGACTTGATCGACGGCAAGTATCTTTTGGCTCAAAAAGGCAAAAAGAATTACTACTTACTCGTTGTAAGATAAGAATAATTGGTAAAAATTTGGCGGTATGCCAGATTTTTACTAATTTTGCACCCGCAATTGGAAATTGGACGATGGTGTAATGGTAACACTACAGGTTTTGGTTCTGTCATTCCCGGTTCGAATCCGAGTCGTCCAACTACAACGTAACAAAAAGGGGTCCCAAACGGAACCCCTTAAATTTTTTATTACAATCTAACGATTAGAGAGCAGCAGCGAGTTCAGCGCCAGCCTTGAACTTAGCAACCTTCTTGGCAGCGATCTTAATCTTTGCCTTTGTTGCGGGGTTGATACCCTCACGAGCAGGACGCTTAGCGACACTGAATGTGCCGAAGCCAACGAGAGCCACCTTGTCACCCTTCTTCAGGGCACCTTTGATTGCTGCGAGAGTTGCGTCAAGAGCCTTCTTAGAGTCTACCTTTGAGAGACCAGCACCAGCTGCGATCTTCTCTACCAATTCTGTTTTGTTCATAATAATGTAGTTTTAAATAAAAAAATTATGTTTAAAAAATGAAAAGTTCTCGAATTCCTTCGCAAATATAAGGGAAAGTATTGAAAAAAACAACAAAAAAGCGGAAAAAATACCTTTTTTGCTGAAAAAAAGTTGTTTCACCCCCATTTTTAGTCCCAAAAAGAGATATTTTTAGTAATTTTGCGCACAAATCAGGATTCGAGCCTTCCAAAGGCCACAATCGCAAAACGTATAATTATATAGAGCAAACAGAGAAATGTTCCGCATACCAACCGTCACAAAAAATCTGCTGATCATCAACGGCATTGCTTTTCTGGCAACGTATGTCTTGCAGATGCAGGGAATTGATTTAGCCAATATCGGAGGCCTTCATTTCTTCCTGGCCAACGACTTCCATCTTTATCAACTCGTCACCTATCTCTTCCTTCACGCCAATTTCATGCACATCCTGAGTAACATGTTTGGTCTGTGGATGTTCGGTTGCGTGATTGAAAATGTGTGGGGTCCGAAGAAATTCCTTTTTTATTACATTACGTGCGGTATTGGAGCCGGCCTTTGTCAGGAATTGGCACAGTTTGGCAACTTTTATATGACCATCGCCGAGCAGGCACCTGGCATCGGATTCGGCGAGTTGATAAGCGTTGGACATCAACTGAGCCATCAACTTAACTCATGGACCACCATCGGTGCATCGGGTGCCGTCTATGCCGTCATCCTCGCCTTTGGCATGAGTTTCCCCAATGAACGGCTGTTTATCATCCCGTTCCCCTTCCCCATCAAGGCAAAGTGGTTCGTCCTGGGTTATGTCGCCATCGAGTTCTTCTCTGCCATCGGCAGTTCTGGCGACGGTGTAGCCCATACCGCCCACCTCGGCGGTATGCTCTTCGGCTTCCTGATGATCCGTTACTGGAACAAGCATCCTGACACCAGTTTTGACCGCAGTCGGGGACGTGAGTTCTTCGAGGGTCTGAAACGCAGTTTCGACCAGCGCCAACAGGGTAGTCAGGAGCGCCAACACAATCCCCACATGCATGTAGAGCAAGGTGGTTCCAAGGAGGCCGATATGGAATACAATGCCCGCAAGCGGCATAATCAGGAAGAAATCGATGCCATCCTCGACAAGATCCGTAAGAGCGGCTACGACAGTCTGTCGAAGGAAGAGAAGCAAAAACTCTTCGATGCCAGCAAGCAATGATCAAGCAGTTGAAGACATTCACCGTCAACTTGGTGGCAGGGGCGAATTTCGCCACCGTCATCCTGATGTTGTGCGCCGGTTTCTCCGACAGGCTCAATCCTGCTGATTATCCCTTGCTGTCCTGCTTTGGCATGGCCTTCCCCATCTTCCTCGTTGTCAACCTGCTCTTCCTCTTCTTCTGGCTTACTTTCAAGTGGCGCAAGGCATGGATTCCCATCCTCGGCTATGCGCTGGCCTATATCCCCATCAGCATCTATATGCCCGTCAATATGCGACAGGACCTGCCAGAGGGCACCATCAAACTCCTATCCTATAATGTCTGTCAATACGGGGGCAACTACAAATACGAACAAGGCTTCGACACCGTCTACAACTACTTGAAACGCCAGAATGCCGATATCGTCTGCATCCAGGAAGATGCCGACACATGGCGCCGGTTCGTCATGCAGCGCTATGCGAAGATATATCCCTACAACGACACTACCATCTTTCGCAACAACATAATGGGGATGAATGGCGTTGGCATCCACACCCGTTTCCCCATCATCCGGAAAGAGCGCATCTGGTACAAGTCGGCTGCCAACGGCTCTGTGGCCTACTATCTGAAACTGGATAATGGCGACACGCTGCTCGTCATCAACAACCACCTTGAAGGCACCCACCTCTCCAAGGAAGACCGTGCCAACTACAAACGGATGCTGCGTGGCAAGATGGAGCGAGACACCGTAAAAGAAGAGTCGATGCTGCTTCTCGACAAACTCGCCACCTCTGCCGCCAAGCGCGCCCCGGAGGCAGATGCTGTACACGCCTACATCGAAGCCCACCGCCAATACCCCCTGATCGTGTGTGGCGACTTTAATGATAATCCCATCTCCTACACGCGCCGGATCATCGCCCAGGGTCTCACCGACTGTTTTGTCGAGACCGGAAAAGGCATCGGTTTGTCATATAATCAGAAAGGCTTTTTTGTCCGGATCGACCACATTTTATGCTCCGAACACTTCGAGCCTTATAATTGTCAAATCGACGACGAAATGGACGCAAGTGACCATTATCCCATCCTCTGTTGGCTCAAAATGCAGGAAAAACATTAAAAAAAGTGTGTTTTTCGCCAAGAAATTTTCCCACGTGCAGAAAAATGTCTATATTTGCACGCTAAAATATACGCGAACAGAATTAATAATAAATAAATAACATCAAAAAACAAAATGCAAAACAAAGGAATTGTAAAAATTATCGCAGTGCTTCTGTTTCTTGTGTGCTGCTTCTACCTTTCCTTCTCATTCGTGACACGCCACTACGAAAGTAAGGCTGCTGCCATGGGTGAAGAGGCAGGTGCGGAGTACCTTGATTCAATCAATAACGAGAAAGTCTATATGGGCGTCTACTCGTTGAAGCAGTGCCGTGAGATGGAGATTGGCCTGGGTCTTGACCTGAAAGGCGGTATGAACGTTATTCTTGAGGTGTCCGTGCCTGATGTTGTCGACGTGCTCGCCGACCACAAGACCGATGCCGCCTACAAGAAGGCAATGGAACTGGCCAAGAAGGAAGAAGAGACCAGTCAGGACGATTTCGTCTCTCTGTTCGTGAAGTATTGGAAACAAGAAGGTCAGGGCCGTCCCCTCGCCGCCATCTTTGCCACCCAGCAGATGAAGGGCAAGGTGAGCACCTCCTCTACCGACGCTGAGGTGGAGCGCGCCATCCGCGACGAGGTGCAAAACGCCGTTGACAACTCGTTCAATGTAGTTCGTAACCGTATCGATAAGTTCGGCGTTGTTCAGCCGAACATCCAGAAACTCGAAGGCCAGAGCGGCCGTATCATGGTCGAGATGCCTGGTATCAAGGAGCCTGAGCGTGTACGTAAACTCCTCCAGGGTTCTGCCAACCTCGAATTCTGGGAGACCTACAACAGCAATGAGATTACTCCGCTGCTTTCTCAGTTGAACCAGCGCTATGCCGCTCAGGGCGGTGAGGTGGTTGATACCACTGAGGTGGCTGCTGATACGACTGCCGTGGCTGCTGCCGCAGAGGCTGTTGCCGACACTGCCAAGGCTGCTGCTGGCGACTTGGCTGCCAAACTGGCTAAGAAGGACACCAAGGCTACCGACTCCAAGGCCAACGACCTGGCCAAGAAGCAGAACCCCCTGTTCTACTACTTCCAGCCCACACAGGGTAACGCCCTTGCTGTGGTTGGCTATGCCAATGCCCGTGATACGGCTGAGGTCAATAAGATCATCTACTCTGAACTCGCCAGCCGTATCTTCCCTGCAGAGTTGAAACTCCGCTGGGGTGCCAAGGCTGAGGATTTCGGTGGCCAGAATACCAAGGGCGATATCTTCGAACTCTATGCCCTGAAGATTACCGAGCCCAATGGCCGTGCCCCGTTAGAGGGTGACGTCATCACCAACGGTAAGGACGACTTCGACCAGATGGGTCATCCCTGCGTCTCTATGCAGATGAATTCCGACGGTGCCCGCCGCTGGAGCCAGATCACCAAGCAGAACATCGGTAAGGCCGTTGCCATCGTGCTCGACGACGCAGTCTACTCTGCTCCCCGTATCCTGACCCAAATCGACGGTGGTAACTCCCAGATCACTGGTAACTTCACCATTGAGGACACTAAAGACTTGGCTAACACACTGAACTCTGGTAAAATGCCGGCTCCAACCCGTATCGTACAAGAAGAGGTGGTTGGTCCGTCACTCGGTGCACAGTCTATCAAGCAGGGTGTCATCTCGTTCATCGTAGCCTTCGTGCTGCTGATGATCTACATGATCATGCTGTATGGCTTCATCCCGGGTATCCTCTCCGATATCGCCCTGTTGTTCAACCTGTTCTTCACACTGGGTATCCTCACCTCGTTCCAGGCTGCACTGACCATGCCAGGTATCGCCGGTATCGTGCTGACCCTCGGTACGGCTGTAGATGCCAACGTGCTGATCTACGAGCGTATCAAGGAAGAACTGAAGAAGGGCCTGAGCATGAAGGAGTCTGTCAACAAGGGTTACAGCAACGCTTTCAGCGCCATCTTCGACTCTAACCTCACCTCATTGATCACCGGTATCATCCTGCTCTACTTCGGTACAGGTCCTGTCAAGGGCTTCGCCACCACTTGGATCATCGGTATCTGCGTATCCTTCTTCACCGCTGTGTTCATGACCCGTCTAGTCTACGACTACATGCTGAACAAGGACAAGTGGACCAACCTGACCTTCGTGACCGCCTACTCAAAGAACCTCATGCAGAATGCCAAGTACCACTTCATGGGCATGTACCGCAAGTCGTTCATCCTCTGGGGTGCGATGGCCATCATCTGCTGCATCTCATTCGCCGTTCGCGGCCTGAGCCAGAGCATCGACTTCACCGGTGGTCGTAACTATGTGGTGACCCTCGACAAGGAGACACCTGTTGAGACTGTCCGTCAGGCTATGGCCGGTGCCTTCATCAACACCATCGGTGATAAGTCCCAGCAGGAGGCTAACACCTCTGTCATCGCCCTCGGTACCGACGGTAAGACTGTCCGTATCTCTACCAACTGGGATATCGAGTCGAACAATCCTGAGGTTGACGACAAGGCTGAAGACATCCTCTTCAACGCTTTGAAGAAGGCCGGACTGGTCAGCCAGGAGAGCGTCGATAAGTTCAAGAACCCCGATGTGCGTGAGGGTGGTTCCATCATCAGCAGTGCAAAGGTAGGTCCGTCAGTGGCTAAGGATATCACCTACGGTGCTATCATCTCTGTGATCATCGCCCTGATTGCCATCTTCCTCTACATCCTGCTCCGTTTCCGCAACCTCGCCTTCTCCGTAGGTGCCATCGTGGCCCTGGCTCTCGATGCCCTGATTGTGATTGGTATCTACTCCCTCTGCTGGGGTTGGGTTCCGATGTCATTGGAGATCGACCAGGTGTTCATCGGTGCTATCCTGACGGTGATCGGTTACTCTATCAACGATAAGGTGGTGGTGTTCGACCGTATCCGTGAGAACATCGGACTCTATGGCAAGCGCGATCGTCAGCAGTTGTTCAACGACTCGCTGAACCAGACGCTGGCTCGTACCATCAACACCTCTGTGACGACCCTGATCGTGCTGCTGGCTATCTTCATCCTCGGTGGTGACAGCATCCGCTCGTTCTCGTTCGCCATGATCCTCGGTGTCATCTTTGGTACCCTCAGTTCACTCTTTATCGCTGCTCCTACGGCCTACCTGACCATGGGTCGCACGATCAAGGAGGATGAGGCCGCCGTTGCCCCCGCCAAGAAATAAGGCTTACACCTTATTAATATATTAAAGGCTGCACTCGCAATGAGTGCAGCCTTTACTTTTCAGCCACCTGATTTCATTCTAATACTGAAGTTTTGCGACACCATATGTGAAAGCGATAGCATGCGGCTCAACACCTGTCGGGAACGAACCTGAACCCACAAACTGCCCATTGTCGGTATAGACGTTCACATAACCAGGCATTAAATAGTTGGGATATCCCGTATCGGGATCCAACTTTCGTGAGGCAATACACACCTGCCCCGTGTTAGGATCGACGGCGATGGCACAGGGGTACTCGATGGGTGTGCCGCCAGTGGGAGTGAAGGTATCCAACGAGCCATAGGCAATGTTATAGACGTTATAGGTAGCCTTTGTGCTGCCGTAAGGAAAATTATAGGTGACTATCGACTGTCCTGCCACAGCCATACCAGTGGCATCGGGAACCACCTTAGAGACGTTGCTACCATTGATCACATAGACACCAGCATCCTTCTGCGGCTGCATCCAGTCCTCATCATAGGAGCCCCAGTCCAGCACATAGATCATGTCGCCTACCACAGCCAACTGCTGCGGATTTTGGATCTTGTCGTTCTTTATCTCTGTGATCGAGCCGTTAGCCAGGCTGATCTTCGAGATAGAACCGTTGCCATAGCCATAGTCGCTGTTAGCTACATAGAGCGCCATGTCGGCATCGGTTGTTCCGCCAATGGCCATGCCTTCAGGAGCAGACCCCACCTCATACATACTCTCGTAGTGAGGGGGCACAGATACAGAACCAGTATCGATGACGGCCACATAGCCGCCATAGGTCGATACATACACCTTGCTGTCATAGGCTATCAGATGACGGGGATTGACGCCTTCTGTACTTCCCATTTCCTCAACCGTATTGATCTTCTCAATCAGCTTGAAGGTCTTGGCATTCAGCACGAACACCGTGCTCTCGTCAGAACCTGCGATGTAGATTTTATCGCCATAAACCAGGACGTCGTTAGGTGTACCGCCGAGGCTCTCGCCATTGGCATTCCTGTACACATTCTGGTGAACGGTGTACGAATTACTGAAGTCCACGAACGTGAGGCTGCCGTCGATGCCATTGTAATAACTTCCATTGTTGATAATCAACATCCCCTTTGTCACAACGTATTCGCTGGAACCGTCGCTGTCAACTGGGTTGTCGTCCGTCGAACACGATGTGAAAGTTACACACGTCATAAACATGCCCACAGCAAGGGCCGCCATCATCAGATATTTCTTTGTCTTCATACCTTATTTTCTTTTTTGTGGGTTAATCATTCTGATTTCGGTTGCAAAGATAATAATTATCTGGCATATCTGCAAGAAAAACGTTACCGAATAGTCATAAACGGCTCGTTGAGGGTGAAGGTCTTTTCGTATCCCTTGGTCTTTACGGTGTAGGTGTTGCCGACCTTGAAGGCAGGACTGCCGACAAGACTGGCACTGCGGCGCAGGGAAAAGGGGATGGTGACGGTATCGATGAGTTTTCCGTTGCCGTCGTAGATATAGACCGGTTCATTCTTCACAATGTTAAGACCGAGGAGCAGGGCTGTGGGTTGCTTGGCATCCTCGTTGGAGGGAACTGACGGCATCTCACCCATACCGCCTCCGACGGAGAAGATGGTACCCCCTTCGATGACTAGCGGGGCAAAGTCGCAGTCAAGTCCCTCTTCGGGCGAGCCCACCTGACTCCACGCATAGACGGTGCCGCCACGAATGATGATGGCAGGGTCAGTATCCTGGTTGTTGTTGCCGCCAAAAGGCATAAAGAAGCCACCCTTTGGATTGGAGTCCACAGCATCGTTGGTAGAACTGCGGGCGATGACATGGGCACCATTAAACTCGATGGTAGCGTTGGCATTGATCGCATCGTCGGGAGTCATCACATCGATGTTACCGCCATTAAAGACGACACCTCCCTTACCCTCGATGCCTTCGGCTCCGGGGGTGGAGGTACGGACAGTCACGTTGCCGCTGTTGATAGTGATTTTTCCCTTCGATGCTATGCCCTTCGTAGAAGCGACGTATTTGTGTTTG
This sequence comes from Prevotella sp., assembly GCA_017964785.1. Classification (GTDB taxonomy): domain Bacteria; phylum Bacteroidota; class Bacteroidia; order Bacteroidales; family Bacteroidaceae; genus Prevotella. The sequence goes on along the minus strand of JAGCRH010000143.1, from coordinate 877 downwards.
CCACCGAAGCCACCGCCGAAACCATCAAAACCGCCCTCGTCAGTACTGTCGTTTTCCTCAGGGTGCATTCCACCGAAACCGGGGAAACCTCCACCCGGAAATCCGCCACCACCAAAATCAGGCATCAGGAAGCCCCCTCGCCGAGTGCTATCATTACCGAAGGTCGGGAATCCGCCAGGGAAGCCGCCACCGGGGAATCCACCTCCGCCAAAGTCGGGCATTCCTCCTCCAAAGTCTGGGAAACCGCCGCCACCGAAATCAGGCATTCCGCCGCCTGGAAAACCACCGTCTCCAAATCCAAACGGTTTCTCCCCGAGGTTATTCCCCGATGTAGTGACATTCAGCGTCAAGTCCTCGATAGTAATGTCTTTCTTTGTCTTAATGCCTCGACAACCATCACCCGTCGCAACGATATTAAGTGTCCCATTACCGGAAAGCAGCAGTTTGTCCTTCGCCCAGATGGTTGCCGCCTTATGGTTGGCGGTGTCATTACAGGCTGTAATGGTGAGCGTGTTTTCCGTCCCCTTTGCCGCTACAATCTCCACCTTCTTCTTGTTTTTCAGGTCGAGCGGTGCCCCTTCCTGACTGGTCAGCGTCAGACCGTCGAGTGTCACCTTTGCCTTACCGGCAGTTTTCAGCACGAGTTGTCCGTCGTCGCTCTTACCCGTCAGTCGCAGGGTGAGTTTGTGGCCTTGAGACAGGCTCACGATATTTACTTTGGCACCGTCGACGGTTACATCCACGCTGTCCTTCTTCTGTTGCGTCACCTTTGCCGTCGCACCGTTGTAGCGGATGGTGATATCCTCCGCCTGACACACACTGCCCATCATCAGGGCGAGCATCCATAATAGGGTTCTTTTCATATCGTTGTTTGATT
>JAGCRH010000142.1 GCA_017964785.1 Prevotella sp. | reverse complement strand
AGAATGCTGTACGCATACAAATCAGTGTGGCTATTATCACATACTGTCTCGTGGCTATTGTCCAACATGATATGCGGCTAGAACGATCGACCTATGAGGTCTTGCAGATTCTTAGCATCTCATTGACAGACAAAACTCACCTTCGAGACCTGTTCGATAAGACTAATTTCAACGATGTCAAAGATCAATTTGGTCCCCTCATTCCGGGGTTATTTGATTAATATTTAAACTTGTCCCATTTTAACGGGACACTAATGAAAGATTATAACACTTTATCCAGATCAACAGACAGACCTATGCTGAAAGAGGTGCCAGTGGTGAGAGGGGAACAATAATAATAAGACTTAGGCTTGTAGTTGAAGAGGTTGTCTACGGCGGTGTTAAGACAGATGCCGTGCCAGAGATGGTGTTGAAGCATCAGTTTCCAGATGGTATAGCCCTGATCGACATCCGTGCGACCTGACTGGGGCTTGCCCTGACTGCGCCCGGAAAGTGCCGCATCAAGGGCATAGTGGCGTGAAAAACGATGGTCGTAACCTATCCGCCAAGTCATGGAGTGCGTGCGAGGCTGGTAGAAGTCTGAGTAATAGACATTGCCCGTCTCCTTCATCCACGAATAGTTGAGCCTGAACGACAGGCCGCAGTCCCAGATATGGCCCAGACTGACATCCACGCCCCAGACCGTGATGCCGTCCTCGTTGGCATAGAGCGCACTCTCCATGCCGTTGATTTCCGGACCGGCGATGGTGGTGATGCGCTTGTCGAAGATGTTGCAGTAGCCCATGAGGGTGAAGTTGTAGCGCCCGTCGAGCAAGCCGCCGTTGCGGATGCGGTTCGTGCGTTCGACGGCGAGATTGAAGTTGTGGCTCTTCTCAGGCTTGAGTTCGGGGCTTCCGACGATCATATATCCCATGTTGCCCATGTCGAAGTACATATACATCTCCTTGAGCGTGGGGGCGCGGAAGCCGCTGGCATAGTTGGCGCGGAAGGTCATCCAGGGCGCCTTATACACGACGGCGAGGCGCTCCGTGAGTGCCTTCTGCGACGAGGCGGAGAAGTAATCGTAGCGGATACTGCCTACGATATTCAACTGCCTGGTGATGTTCCAGTCGAACTGGGCGTAGCCGTCGATATTGTCCTGCGCGTGCTTTGCGTTGTCAAGGAACTGGTAGGTGGTGAGATAGTCGTGCATGTAGTCGGCACCGAGGAGGAGACTGTTCTTGCCGAACGACTGGCTGAACAAGGCGTGGGCGACGTGCTGGCGGTTGCTGTAGTCGTGGTCGTGGGTGCGGGTGCCGTCGGGCAGGAAATTGGCCTTGTCGTACTGGTCGTAGGCGTACGAGAGTTCGAGATGGCGGTCGCGGTTCCAGGCGTAGCGGCCCTTCAGTCCGGCGCTGTAGCCGTTGAAGTGGTAGTCGTAGGTGTCGCGCTCGCTGGTGCGGAAGAAGTAGCCTCCCCTGCCCGTGAGCGTCAGCCGGTCGGTGGCACGCCATATCAGCCGCTCCTTCACGTTGTAGGTCTTCTGGCCGTAGAGGCGGCTCAGGTTGGAGTCGTCGTCCAGCACCGACTCGTCGTAGGGCAGCCCCTGCGCCTTCTTCATCAACTCGACGGCTATCTCCTCGGAGGTGTGCGCCTTCGGCAGGTCAACGGGGTCGATCACCGTGTGCTGGAAACTGGTCTGTGAGTTCCATTTCTCGGTATTAAACGAGAAACTGGCGCCGTTGCGCCATTCATGGCCGAAGGAGTTATAGCGGGAGTTGACGTTGGCAGTCCAGGGTTCCAGATTCTCACGGCTGATGATGTTTATCACGCCTCCTACGGCATTCGAGCCATAGAGGGCCGACGAAGCACCCTTCACTATCTCGATGCGGCCCACGTTGTCGAGGTTCATGCGGTTGTAGTCCGTGTTGTCCATCGTCTCGCCCGCCATGCGCTCACCATCGACGAGGAAAAGCACGGCATTGCCGCCGAAACCACTCATATTGAGCGACGTCTCCTGAGCCATCGCGAAACCGAACTCCAGGCCGGGGATCTCCTGCGTCAGCATGTCCTGGATATTGGTGGCATCCGCAATTTTGATGTCGTGGAGGGTGATGAGCCGCGTCACGACAGGCGCATCCTTCAGTGCCTTCGGCGAAAGTGAAGCCGTCACGACGACCGGCTCAAGATCCACGGAGTCGCGGAACGTCTGTGCAGAGAGATTGATAGCAGGCATGAGCACTGCCATACCTGCTATTAAGAATCGTGAGAATCTGTGCGTTAAGTACACTGCCGGAACTTACTACTTTGTACCTGTAAAGGTCGTTTCCATGGACATCGGCATATTGCCGTACTTCAGTGAGAACGTTACGGCAACAGTCTTGTCGCTGAAGACCAAGGCGAGATTGCTGATGGTATAGATTTTCTCATCACCAGAGACATTGGTCACCACACCTTCAAACTTGTCTAACTTACCCGTAATGGTGTTACCACTCTTGGTCAGGGGAACATTCTTCACAGCGAGTGCCGGAATGGTCATGTGGCCACCCATTCCCATTTCAGGAATCGTCATATCAACAGATGTGTCAGAAGATTTGGCCAATACATAGGTCTTGGTCTCGTTAGACGATTCCTCTCCCATCACCATGATGACTTCATTACCAGAATAGGAACCTGCGACCTGTGCGGCTACGGCTACTTCCGGCTCGTCATCACTACTTGAACATGAACTCATACCAAACACGAAGGCCACTGCAGCCATCGTCATTGTCATAAAACTCTTGATTTTCATCTTTTTACCTTTTTACTTTTTTAATTGTTGTGTTGTATAATCGTACTCTGATCCGTATGCGCTGTGGGGAATACTGAAAGTAACTATCATAAAGAGCACTGCCAGGGCAACCACCCACTTGTTGTACTTCCATTTCAAGGTTGCCAAGGCGGCCACGAAGAACAGGAAGGACAGGAGTGTCTTGTTGTCAGTCAAGTCTGTTCCATATGGGAATCCCGCCCACCAGGGGCCGAAAGCCGCGTGCTGCACGAGGGGACCCAGGATGAAGCCGCCTGCGAACAGCGTTCCAACGGTGATCTTCAACCACTTGCTGTATTTCTTGCGGGTGACCACCAGCAGGAAGGTATAGACGGCAAAGAGCATGGCAGCAAACATCAGCAGGATGTGTGGCACCAAAATATTGGCAGGTACATCATTGCGGAAACGTATCAGGAGGGGCTCATCGGTTAAGTAGTCCTTTCCATCGACGGTGATGTAATACTGTAGTTTCCCGGCGACGGGCTGTACCGGCAGTGCGGCCTGCCACTCACTGTCAGTCCATTCGAAATCTACCGTGGTGTAGTCGTCCGATGTCGGATAGCGGCGGTAATGCAGTTGTGCATCAGTATCCTGCGGGATGCCTTTCAAGGCAACAATCTCATCCTTCTGCACCCCACTTCTGGGCAGTTTTATCTTGTAACTTTCTCCATTCAGTTCTATGGTCACGCTCTTGGGGTGCGTGGGACCGGTCATACGCTGATACACGCTCAACACCAGTGTGATGACGATGGCCAATAGCCAATATGCGGATTTCTTCATTTCGTTGCAGGGGTTAAGTGAACTTGGAACGTGATGGTCTCTTCGCCCCGGAGCACTTTCACGGGGATGGTGGTATCGGCCTGAAGTTCCGACAAGCGCTGCATATATTCCTCGATGTCCTTGACGGGCTTCCCGTCGATCTCCTGAATGATGTCGCCACTACGGATTCCGGCATTATGTGCCGGCTTCCCAGCCACCACGATGTCGGCGCGAAGGCCGGGAATGCGGCTGGCGCCCATGACATCGGGCATAAGACCTAACGTGACCTTAAAGTTGGCATGCTTCATCGTGCTGCTGCCCGGCACATTGATAAAATCAGGTGTCTGGGGCATGCTTGCCAGTCGGGCTACCAATTTTTGGGTATATTCTAGCGTCTGCTGCATACCGTCGTAATTCAGGGTCGAGGGCACATCGTCGGGGGTATGATACTCCATGTGGCCACCGGTGGTGAGGAAGAGCACGGGGATGTCGGCTGCCACGAACGACGCCTGGTCGCTCGGACCATAGCCGTCGGGCGTACAACTGATGTTCAGGTTGGTCTGTGCTGCCACTTCTTCGGCGATTGCCTTGAACTCGGAACTTGTGCCTGTGCCAGATACGCTCAGGGCGTAGTCGCGCATGCGGCCCACCATGTCGAGGTTCACCATGGCGACGATTCCCTTTATATCGGCTGGGAGTCTTTTACGCTGGGCATCTTCCTTCTTCATCCACTCTATGAAGTTCTTGGAACCGATAAGTCCCTGCTCTTCTGCGCCGAAGAACATGAAGATCAGACTTCGGGGTGAACGGACCTTCTTAAAGTGCCTGGCCAGTTCGAGTACGACGGCATCGCCGCTGGCATTATCGTCGGCGCCGGGGTGTACCCCCAAGGTGTCTAGACGACGTGAGCCGGAGCCCTCACCTCCCATGCCCAAGTGGTCGTAATGCGAACCTACCACAATGTATTCATTCCTGAGACGCTTATCTTTTCCCGGAAGGACGGCTATGATGTTATGGGTGGCGACCTCCTTGTCTTTCTTTGTATAGGTGAAGTCGTGAAAGTAGTCTTTTGCCTTGTTCCCCTTAAAAGGTTTCAGTTTCAGACTACGAAGCTTATCGACGATAAATGCCGAGGCAAGGGTGTCGCCAGCAGTACCCGGGTATCTGCCACCAAGTTCCTGCGATGCCAGGTATTCCACCGCCTGCCGCATGTCGTCCTGCTTCTGGGCGTATGTCTGCACGACAAGCGCGAAGGCTATGGATATGATACTGTATATCTTCCGCATGTATCTTGTGCTTTATTTTAAATCGGGTGCAAAGGTACGGCTTTTCACCGAACCGTGCAATCCTCATTTATAATGATTTTTGCAGGGAAAGACGGTACAAAGCGAACACTATGTAGGCTATCAGTAACGGATAACCTACATAATATAAGGTAGTAAGGCTGAAGATGACATAATCGACGGCACAGACTGCTGCCAGTCCGCCGAGGTAAAGAATGACCTGTCCCAACGGCAGGTGATGGCGCACGTCGTCGATGGTGGCAATGGCCACGATGACGATGGCCCAGACGGAGGTGACGAAGAGTCCGAGGTGCCAAGGCAGCGAATAGGGATTGAGCGAGGGATGATAGTAGAAATGTCGCCACGACTCAGGGGCAAAGAGTTGGATACTACTGTATAGCACGGCGGAGGAGGCCACCAACAGACAGAGCAGCGTGGGATAGAACGAGGGGATATCGTTGAAGTGTACGATCTTGGCTCCCTTGCGCATCAGACGGCGCAGGCCGTAGGCTCCTCCCACCAACACACAGAAACCAAGGAAGATGAGCAGATGAGAGTCAGAGAAGAAATCGATGAACTGGCTGATGGGATCGTCGGGTGACACATTGGCCAACAAGTCGGACTCATGCACCCATCCGAAGGTGAGTTGATCGCGAGCCACCTTTACCCACACAGAGTCGATGGAGTCGGCAGGCACGGTCTTGATGTCTGCAACCACCAGACGGTCATGCTTGCGAAGAATGATGGTATCTACCATCGACAACATCGGCATGGTGACATCGCCAGCCTGGAACTCGGCTGTAAGGATCTCCGGTACGGACATCATCTCCTGCTGCTGTTCCAACACGGGGAGGGAGTCCTTGCTGACTACGAAGTTGTAGCCCTGGGTGTAATGGTGGGTGGTGTAGAAGGAAATGGAGTCGAGTTGCTGCTCCGTCAGATCCCAGGCGTCAGGAGTCAGAGGGCCTTGGTTGTAACAAGAAATGGTGAGTAGTGAATAGTGAATAGTGAATAATATCCAGAGCAGAGCCCTGAACGACCTTCGAACCATCTTATTATAATTCCTTCTACTATTCACTAGGAAACACGTTCATCTGACAATGTTGACAATCGAATTCAAGACGGAAGCGGCGACCATCGCCTAATACCAGAGAAAGAGGTTCGCGCCATGTAGGACGCTTGCCACCATGCTTGACACAATAGCCTAACGCATAACGGATGCAGTGGCGGCACTGCATGATGGGACCTGAACCGCCTTTCAGTTCGTAAGCGGTCAGTTCCTTGGCACCATAGAACTGCTGGGAGAGGCGGTTGGAAATGTTATCGAGGTAGGAGAAAGAGGATGTGAGTGCCTGACGGGGAATCATGGGGACTGAGTCCACGTGATTCCTTCCTTGATTCCCTAACGATGCGACGAGTTGACGGCGCATGTCGGAAAGAACGCTGTTGGGGATGAAATAGTTGAAATCATCGGGGATATCAACCTCCTCACAAGAATATATCGTATCGCCAAGTTTCGTAAGTTGGCGGATGATGTTTTCCCGTTGGGGCTTCTGGGCCACCTGATGCTCAGCGCTGAAATGAATGCCATTCAACTCGAAGCCATCAGCCACGGCACGGAGGGAGAGACGGATTGGAATCCTACGCTCGGCACTCGGACGTGAGAGCAGCCGGTCGAATTCCTGATCATTATTACGATAAAGTCGCACACCAGGTCGCAGCCCCTGAGGCATCCGGTAAGGATAGATACGGTTGCCCACTACCCTATTGGCACGGAAGCCTTCCAGTTGGCGTTCCTCGTTAAAGAAACAGAGTCCGTCGCCATTCACAAAACTGACAGTACCTGCCACATTAAAACTGTCAAAGCGAATTTCCTTTACAGTTCCGACAAAGGCACCGATAGCCTTCGGAGTATCGAAGGAGGCGATGTCAGGCTGACGACCATGTAGGAAATAGGTGGTATAGCCACGGTTGAAGGTTCTATTGAGATTAGGGGTAAACGTATAACGGCACACGCCCTTTGAACTGCGACAGTACTGGTCAGGATGTTGACGGATAATCTGGTTGAGTCGCAGGCTATATGCTGCAGTAACATTCTTTACATAAGACACGTCCTTTAAACGACCCTCAATCTTGAACGATGTAGCACCAGCGGTGATGAATTCCTCTAAATGGTCGCTCTGGTTCATATCTTTCAGAGAGAGCAGATGGCGGTCGTGTTCCACTTCCCTACCCTCTGCATCGACCAACGAGAATTTCATCCGACAGAACTGAGCACACTCCCCACGGTTGGCACTGCGACCAAAACAATGCTGGGAGGCATAGCAAATACCAGAGTAACTGACACACAGGGCGCCATGCACAAAGACCTCCAACTCGACATCCGGAACCTCACGATGGATGGTAGCAATCTCCTCTACTGAAAGTTCCCTTGCCAAAACCACACGGGAGAAGCCCAAATCGCGCAGCCAGCGTACTTTCTCTGGGGTACGGTTATCGGTCTGAGTACTCGCATGGAGAATAGGAAAAGAGTGTAGGAGTGCCATATCCTGCACAAGGATGGCATCAACGCCTGCCTGCTGCAATTCCTGCAGCAGTTGTCGTGTGGACTCCAGTTCATCATCGTAAAGAATGGTATTGACTGTGACATAGACCTTCACACCAAAAGGGTGCGCATAGTCACAAAGACGTCGGATATCCTCAACACTATTACCCGCAGCAGCACGGGCCCCAAAACGTGGAGCCCCAATATAAACAGCATCGGCACCGTGGTCTATAGCCGCAATGCCGCACTCTAAGTTCTTTGCCGGGGATAGCAGTTCAAGCGCTTTCACTATTCATTATTCACTTTTTCACTATTACCTGATATCCTCAATATTATAAGGTGTCTCCTGATAGACATAATAGTTCACCCAGTTGGTGTAAAACAGGTTGGCATGGGAGCGCCAGGTCATCATCGGTCCCTGTTCAGGGTCGTCATTGCGATAGTAGTTCTTTGGCAGGGCCACATCATCGCGAACGCCCTTGTCTCGCTTATATTCATTGTCGAGGGTATTAGGCGCATATTCCAAATGACCCGTGATAAAGAACTCACGTCCGCCACGTGCCATTACAATACTGACGCCACACTCATCAGACTCGGCAATCAGGTTCAGATTGGGATTGGCTAGGATATCCTCACGACGGATCTCCGTATGACGGCTATGTGGCATCATAAACTCATCGTCGAACCCACGGAAGATAGGCAGACGGGGATCCAAGGGCCTCTGCGGGAAGATGCCGAACATCTTCATCGGCAACGGATACTTTGGAATGCCATAATGATAATAGAGTCCGGCCTGTGCAGCCCAACATATATATAAGGTACTCGTGACGTGCGTACGCGCCCACGCGAAGATCTCGGTAATCTCATCCCAATAACTGACATCCTCGAACTCCAACTGCTCCACAGGAGCACCCGTGATGATCATGCCGTCATACTTCTCCTGACGCATCTCAGCAAAGTCGCGATAGAACATCATCATGTGTTCAATAGGCGTGTTCTTGGGCGTATGACTCTTCAACTTCATGAAACTGACATCCAACTGTAAGGGTGTATTCGATAGCAGACGGATCAGGTCTGTCTCCGTCGTAATCTTCAACGGCATCAGGTTGAGAATGGCAATGCGCAACGGACGGATATCCTGCGAATGGGCACGGGTATCGTCCATCACGAAAATATTCTCTTGTTTCAGCAGGTCTATGGCCGGAAGCCTATCTGGTAATCTTAATGGCATAACTCTTTTACTTTTTTACCTTTATCAGGCAGGCAGATACATTATCAAAACCTCCCCGTACGATGGCGGCATTACAGAGATCATTAGCATCAGCACCTTCCGTCAGCAGGATGTTCAGGCGATGATCACTCATCATATCGGTCAGTCCGTCACTGCACAATAGGAAAGCGTCACCATCCTGGATATCCTCTATCTTTACCAAATCAATATAGGAACTTGTGCATCCACCGCCAATGCAGTTGGTGATGATACTGGAATGCTTCTCATTGCCCATCATATTACTCAGCGAGTGGTCGGTAGTCAACTGCACCAGTTCTTCATTTCTAAGACGGTAAAGACGACTGTCGCCACAGTTCATAGAATAGAACACCCCATTGTAATAAGCCAGTGCCACAAGTGTGGTTCCCATCCCCTTATACTGTTCGTCAGCCTTACCCTTCGAGTCGAGAATCATATTGATGGACTCAAGCCACTCCACAATCATCTCGTTAAAAGAACTGGCATCCAGCCCTACAGGTAGGTCGCTGAAAAAAAACTGCAAGTTGTGAAGCACATCACTACTTGCCACCTCACCGCTCAGATGACCTCCCATGCCGTCGGCAACAGCCATCATAAAACGGTCTTTGTCTCCCAGTTCAAGTTGTGTGCCGTATTCGTCGTTTCGGATGAACTGATATCCCACGAGGATCATGTCCTCATTATTATGTCTCACACAGCCAATTCTACAGGCTGCTGATATTTCCAATTCAATCACTGTTCACTATTCACTGTTCACTATACACTATCTGACCATCACCTGCAAATTGATATTTGCGATCGTCAGGATATCACCATTGTTAAGTGCCATGTCCACATCCGGCTGCAACGGACGCTGATTAACCTTCGTGCCGTTCGAAGAGTGCTTGTCGGTAATCATCCAGCCGCTGCCTGCCTTGTATTTCAACTGTGCATGAACACCAGAGACGTAGGCATGCGGTTCGAAGAACTGGGTGTAAGGTCCTTTACGGCGACCGATGACAGCACCATTGATACCCACAATACGGATATTCAGACTATCGTTGGCAAGGGTCAGCACTGGGACACCAGAGGCAGACGGACGTTGCTGCACCAGCGGAGCAGCCACTCCTCCTACAACAGATGCAGTAACAGACAAATTGGCTTGTAGACTCTCTGACATTCCTGGATGAGCCTTGGATGGCTGCTGTTCACTCGGAGACACCATCAGTCCTCCGCAGCGCGTACAACGACGGCCTATACCCACGTGTCCACACTTGTTACAAAACAACAAAGCCTGCCCACACTGGTCACAGAAATGGGAATCGTTGTCAATCTCTTCTTTACATGTAGGACAAATAATCATATCTCTTAATCAATATCTTCTGGTAATATTAACTGATAGGTCTCCTTGGTCACCTGATCAGGCGGCAACTGAGACACACGCTCAGAGAGTTTCTGGATGGTTGCGTCGAGCAGGTTGCGCATCTCACGGGCATTACCCCAGTTCTCATTCTTGCTGACAACCATACGGTAGATCTTATCCAGCAACTTGAACTCAGCCTCCTGCGACAGCGTGTACTGATCCTTCTGGGCCATACCCTTGAAGATGGCCAGCAACTCGTCTTCATTATAGTCGTCAATTTGCAACTTATGGGTAAAGCGACTGGCAAGACCTGGATTGATCTGCATGAATTCCTCCATCTTATCCTTGTAGCCTGCGGCAATGACCACGAACTTACCACGGTCATCCTCCATACGCTTCATCAGGGTGTCAATGGCTTCCTTGCCATACATATCACCACCGTCACTCAACGTATAGGCCTCGTCGATGAAGAGGATACCACCCATCGCCTTATCACACATATTGTTGACAATCTTCGGTGTCTCACCCATATATTTTCCGACGAGGGTTGCACGACTGGACTCAATGACACGTGATGTCGGCAGGATGTCCATTGCCTGAAGCACCTCACCCATCTTACGGGCGATGGAGGTCTTACCTGTACCTGGATTACCGGTCAGGATGAAGTTCATCGACATCTGCTGAACACTACCCGCACCAGCAGCAGCACGTTGTTTCATAAACATGCTCTGTACGGCCAGACGACGGATGGAGTTCTTGACGGTACGCATGCCGACAAACTCGTCCAGTTCATTGAGGACTTCATCAAGCGGACGGGCTGTCTCATTCTGAGCCATCGGCAGGTCAGCCGTCGTCAGACGGAACATATCCTCCTCCTTGAAGTTCGGATCGTTCATTAACGTGACAAGACGCTGACTCTGCTTCTCCACGGCCTCATTGAAGATACGGCGTGCCTCACGGGCATTGCCGAAGTTCTTGTCACGACGCAGGTAGAGTTGCTCGAACTGACGATGGATAGCAGCCTTTGTATTCTCGTCGACGGTGAATTTCTTACCGGCAGCGAGGTTGAGGAAGATCTGCGTCAGTTCATCTGGTGTATAGTCGTCGAAATGTATCGTCTGCGTAAAACGACTCTTCAGTCCCGGGTTTGTATCGATGAAGTCGTGCATCTGATCTGTATAGCCTGCTACGATACAGATGAACTTACCACGATCGTCCTCCAAACGTTTCAACAGGGTGTCGATGGCTTCAGCACCAAAGGAATCACTGTCATTCGACTTCAAAGTATAAGCCTCATCAATAAACAGCACACCACCGATAGCCTCGTCCACCAACTGGTTGGTCTTGATAGCCGTCTGTCCGGAATAACCTGCCACCAGTTTGGCCCGGTCAGCCTCCACCAGTTGTCCACGAGAGACAATACCCAATGTCTTGAAGACATCCGTCATGATACGAGCGACAGTAGTCTTACCGGTACCAGGATTACCTGTGAAGACATAATGCTTGCCTTGGAAAGTATTGTTCTCTCCACGTTTGATTTGCAAGTTGAGGAAAGCGGCAAGGTTGGAGATCTCCTTCTTGACACCACCCAGACCGACAAGGCCATCGAGTGCTTTGAGACATTCCTTATAGTCAACCGTCTTCGGGGCCTCATACGGAACATCCTGATCTTCAATGGTCATCAACTGCTCATTGCTCATCGACGAGATGTCAGCACCCTGCAGACGCTGCGCCTGTTTCTTACAAATCTGGTCAAAGAGACTGCGCATCGTACGTCCATTGGCAAAGTCCTTGCCACGAGAGTCGTACATCTCCTGGATCATCTTCTTCGTCAAGGCCTCAGCCTGTGGCGAGAAGATATATTTCTTCACCTTTGCAAAGACAAGCATGATCTGATACAACTCCTCGGGCGAGTAGTCCTCGATGTTGAGGAAATAGTTGAAACGGCTGCGGAAGCCCGGATTGATACGGAAGAGGTTCTCCATCTCCGTCCGGTAACCGGCTGCGATGACAACGAACTTGCCACGATCATCCTCCATACGCTTCATCAACTTCTCCAATGCCTGGGCACCCTGATTATCTCTATCTCCGGCAGAACTGACAGGAGCCAGTGTATAGGCCTCATCCACAAAGAGGATACCACCCATCGCCTTGTCGCAAAGACGGTCTACCACCTTCGGAGTCTCACCTTGATAGGGACTGACCATCTTGGCACGGTCAACCTCCACGACATGTCCACTATCCAGATAACCGATAGCCGCCAAAATCTCACCCAACTTACGGGCAATAGTGGTCTTACCTGTACCAGGATTACCTGTCAGGATGATGTGCATCGACATCTTCTCCTGCTCACCCAGTCCACGTTCCTGACGCTGAACGGCATTCTGCACCGCATAGGCAATCTCACGGACAGCACTCTTCACCTCACTCATACCGATGAAGTTGTCGAGATCCTTCAAGATATCCTCGATAGACCGTTCTTCCGGTACATAGCCCTTGATATCAGACTTCTCCACCACCGTAGCCTGTGCCCCACGGGTGATAAACTGTGTGAAGATATCCTCAGCCGTCTTCATGGCCAGATGGGCGTAGCCGAACGTCTCGTCCTTGATCTTCACCTGATATTTGAAGAAACGCCTCAACTGATCGTCGGCCTCCGGTGTGAAGTCTGTGATGCCATAACGGGTCTTCAAACTCATCTTACAGATATCCGTCAATTCCGGATAACCCGGCGACGGCAGACGGAACGTGTACTTAAAGCGGTTGGTTACCGCTGGGTTGTTCTCCAAGAAATCATCCAATCCCTTGGGAAGACCGGACATAATCACGATCGGATTGTCTTCCCACTTATCCATCTCGACAAACAACTTGTCGAGGGGATTCACCTGATTAGAATACTTATCAGGCAGCAGTTTCTGCACATTGTCAAAGAACAGAATACCGTCCTTTGCCTTCTTAATGTTATCATCCCACTTGTCGACGAAACGCTGATAGTCAACGGCGTCTACCATCGTCAACTTCGGTCTTGCAATGATCTTGTTCTGGTAGAAATAGTCACGGAGTATTTCTGCAAGTGCAGTCTTACCTGTACCTGTCTCACCAATGATGATTGCATTCACCGATACACGGGCTTGGGCAATGTCTTTTCTGGAACGCAGGAAAGTATAGGTGTCGACAATGGTCTTTAACTGCTGTTTCACGTCGTCAAGACCAATGAGCCTGTCGAGCAGATTCTGACTGACCAGTGGCTGTCCGCACCACTTGCAGAATTTCGCTATGCTTCTGTTCTCTTTATGGCAATGTTCGCAAATCATTTAGTCTTCGTTGTTATCAATCTGTTGTATAATCTGAGTAGGATTGGCTTCTTCCACCAACTCCTCACTATTGGGGTTCTTCACATTCATCAGGCTCGGGCTATACACGACGAACATCGCCACAAAGATGAGAGCCAGAATGCTCCACAACACATAGTGGAGCACACTCTCGCCACTGATAGACCGCACTTGTTCAGTCACATCGTCGAGAAGTCCGAACTTAGAGCCTTTGAAGCGATAGGATTTCGTCTTGAATGTATAATAGAGCGGCTCAAGCAACGACGACTTGATATCGTTATCGAGCACTTCTGATATCAGTTTACTGTCAGCCTTCTGGTCACCACGGAAATCCGTCAGATGACAGACGAGGATATAGACCAGTGAGATGGCCACGATGGCCAGACTGAACAGAGATGGATGCGACTGTACAATATATTTTAAAATAATAATAGGTATAAATGATGATGCCAGTCCCAACAGTCCCCACAGCAAAGCAAAGAAGAAACCATAGCCACGGAAATAAGCCCTCGTAGCCACGATGATAGCCGTCATTCCTCCTAACGGCAAGCCGATGGTCAGGAACGGGTGTGCCATCAGGTACTCATGGTTCACGCCAAAGACTAGCACCAACACGATCCATGCGCCAGACAAGGCATAGAAAATCCAGCGCCAGACATTCTCCTTGCCCTTGGCACGGCTCCAATTGCTCTTCACATTCTTCACCCTATCGGATGTTTCCTGACGGGCAGTCACAAAACGCTTGTAATAGGTCTGCGTCTTGTCTATCTTACCAATATCATTCAACCAGTCCTCCAGCGTATGCTCATAGGAATACTCTTCTGTGAAATCAGCATTCGGATCTTCATGATAGAATGCAGCCATCCATTGCACGAATGACCCATCACGGATTTCCTGGCGGATCAAGCCATAATACTTGGGATCAATATTCCTACCGTCTGTCAGTTCCGTACCGTCAGACAACTGATAAACCGGCGTAGAGCCCAAAATACGACAAAAGCGATAGAGAGCCGTCTTGGGGTCGTATGCGCCCAGACGTTCCTTGTTCTCTTCGCTCTTGAAGTCAAAGCAGCGGTTGGCCTCATTGAGCATCTCGTTCCAGCCATGCAACTGGGCGAAATAACAGAAACGACCTCCCGGCTCCAAGAAATCCTCCATCTCCTTGGCAAACTCCTCGTCGCTCAGGTTCTGGGCTTCTTTCAGACGATCCTTCAACAGGTCGCCAACGCCCATAGGCGTATGGGCAAACCGTAAGTCATAAGCAGCCTCACGATCCAGATTGTAGAGCACCTTGTATGCCAACGACTTACTATAAGGCTGTCCCTGTGTCAGAATACGAAGACTCTCACAGGCCATCTTGTCCTCATGGCTATACATCCAGGACAACAGACGTCCGTCCGTCAGACTGTGCCAGTCATCCTCCGTAATACCCTCCTTGCCGAAGGCCTTTACGATTTCCGGAAGTGTAGACGACGGGAAACGGGCCATCAGAGGGATGTCGGGATCTATCTCATAGACCACCCGCATTACTGCCACTCGGGGATCAAAGTCTTCTTTTTTCTCGAAATAGGAGCGCAGGCGGTTTACATTGCATTTCGAATGCGACTCCAAATAGAGGAAGAGTGTGTCATTGGGATTAGTCAGCAGCATACCGTACTCCTTAGGATAACTGAGCATCGACATGGCCACGCTGTGAACATCATCACAATAACTGCCCTTGACGTCCTTGTAGGAATAAGTCGGTTCCATCACATAGACAGCAGCCATCAGTCCGGCATGTTGATCCACCGGGTATCTGTTGACCACAATATCCTTCACGATGGTACTGAGTTTTGTGTTGCCACACGACTCCAGCCAGTTGCCGATACGTCCGTTATACAGATAGCCGATAGCCAATTTCTCATTCTCAATGAGCATGGGCACCAACTCGTGGATATTGTCCGCCACCAGATTACGCTCCGGATCGACGATAAACGTCTTGTATTTCAGGAAGGGCGACGAGATATCCACCTTCGGACTCTCTCCTTCGAACCATTTCTCGACTTCATTATAGCCCCAGCGGTTGAGCGGATTCACCGAGGTGAGGCCCTGCACAATCATACGGACACGATCCGGCAGTTCATTCATATGCGGCAGGCGTCCTTCATTCTTCTGGCGCATCATCACACGTTCATTGCTGCTCATGGGATTACCGTCCAGCCAGAGCGCCATCAGCGTGATACCCAAAGAGTAGAAATCGGCAGCAGGCGTAATCTCCACCACACCGTCAATCACATCGGCATACATCTCAGGAGCCGCATAGATCGGTGTGCGGGCCTGTGTCGTACGATGGCTCTTACCATCCTGCTCCAACAAACTGGAAATACCGAAGTCACCTAACACCAGTTCCGTATGTTCTCTGTCGCGGAAGAAGAAATTACTGGGTTTCACATCCTTGTGAAGGATATTGTTACCATGACAGTAGGCCAGTGCGGCAGCACCCTGCAAGGCGATTCTGCGGAACTTGTCCAGATCGCCATTCAGGTGATAGTTGGCCAGCGAACCGCCCCTGAGGTATTCCATCAGTTCGTAATAACGGTGCTTGCCTTCCACGTATGTCTTACCATAGTCGATAAGACTGACGATCATCTCAAAATCGAGGTTATGGATGGTTTGAAGCAGTTTCTTGTTGACATCGAAATTCGGATAATATACTTTCAGCACATAATCGCTGCCGTCTTTGTCAACAAGGAACACCTGTGCTTCACCGCTGTTGTCACTCAGGCATTTCTGGTTGTGGTACATCTCCCCTTTCAGGTTAAAGTAGTCACTGCTGTCGTTCAACGCGATATTATTGTTTGCCATCGGTTCAGAAGGACGCATCGTCGTATCCGCCGCCGGCATCATTTTTTCAGCAGGTACGGTCTGGGGGCCACGCATCGTGCCATCCAAATTTCGATTCGTTTCTTCTGATAGAGTCGCAGGTCTCAATGTACTCATTATAAATCGTCTTTAATTTCTTGTTTTGAATTCTTGCCGAGGATAATCCACTTGCCTCCCATCTGCGGCTTGGCACAGCCACAAGGACTGGAATGCAGCGCATGCTTGAAGTTGCATTCCCATGCCAGACGAACACCCTGGGGTTTACAGGCCATCGCGAAATTACGTACCTTGGCCGGCTGTGGCTGAGGTACCTGAGCCATCCGCTCCAACAGTTCCGTCAGACGGTTCGCACGTGCATTCTTCTTGGCATCCAGTTCTTCCTTGCTGATACGCTTGGAGGGCTTTTCCACCAAGGGTGTCGTAGAGCCCTTGTCCTGCGCCAGCAATTTCAGCACCCGTTCACGCAGTTGGCGGTTCATCTGATCACGCACCAGATCCTTCTCGGAAGAATACGGGAGGGACATATCCAGTTCCTCCAATTCCTTGGCCAATGCCTGCATCTCCTTGTATTCCGGCGTCATCTGCAACTCAGCAAGCAACTGACGGGCTTCTTCCGTCAAGGCCGTACCGCACTGCTTGCAGAAAGCAAAATCATTAAGGGTATGGCAGACAGGGCATACGATGCCGCCTCTCGGGCTACCGCATTCCGGACAGAAGGCCTCCTGGCCTGACAGATGGGCACCACAGAAAGAACAGATGTCTGTACGAATGTAATGGTGACAAACCTCGCAGAAATCGGCATCAGGGTCTATCTCTGCACCGCAGTTCGGACAACTCATCTTGCCAAGGGGCTGTCCACAGGAAGCACAGAACATGGCATCGGGCTCATTGATCGTACCGCAATAAGGACACTGCACCCCATTTGCCGTCTGGAATTGCACAGCCTGCTGCTGTTTCTCAGCCGGTCTGTCCATCACCAGTTCTTCACGCTGAAGTTCTTGCGATCCCCTGCTGGTTCTTTCCGGATTAAGTGTAATATCGTTCATAAAACTGGTTTTTTAACTTAAGTTTGGCGCAAAGATAATAAAAATT
>JAGCRH010000141.1 GCA_017964785.1 Prevotella sp. | reverse complement strand
ATTTTGGTGCAAAGATATGAAATTCCTTTGAATTATCAAAAAGAATTCATATCTTTGCGCAGAAAATATGAGAATAATTGTAATAATCATAATAGCAATGATGATGAATGCGTGTGACGGACAGACGAAGCAGGCAGTGGTAAGGCCTGCGACACAGGCAAACCGCTTTTATACAGGGGATGCTGAGGAACTAAGAGAAGAAGTGGATAGTTTCCTTTCGCTTCACAAGAAGAGCCGAGTGTTTGAAAATGTGGCAGCGGTGATTGTGCCGCATGCAGGATATTATTATTCTGGGAATGTGGCAGCATCAGCATATATGTCGATTGATGCAAAGAAACCGTACAAACGAATCTTCTTGCTTGGGCCGAGTCATCATGAGTGGCTCGATGGGGCTTCGGTGAATACAGAGGCAGACTATTATGCCACACCCCTGGGAGATGTAAAGGTGGACGTCGAGACGACAGACAAACTAACAGAAGACTCAGTGTTCTTCTATCGACCAAAGGCACACGACAGGGAACATTGTTTGGAGGTGCAGTTGCCGTTCTTACAGCGCAGGTTTGGCGAACATTTGCCACCCATCGTACCGATTATCATTTCCACCAACGACTATCAGAAGTTGAAACGGATGGCAGAGGTGCTGAAACCATATTTCACAGAAGAAAATCTGTTTGTGATTAGCAGCGACTTTTCGCACTATCCGGACTACGAGGATGCCTGCGAGGTGGATACTCGGACGGGAAAGGCGATTGAGACAGGCCGGGTGGAGGAGTTTATCGCTACCATCGAGGCAAATGAAAGATTAGGCAAGCGTAACCTGGCCACGAGTGCCTGCGGACAGTTTCCGATTATCACGCTGATGCTGATGCTCGACGGACACTACGAAGTGAAGCACCTGTTATATCAGAACTCAGGTGACATCAGCGGTGATCATTCTCGCGTGGTGGGTTACCACTCTTTTGCCATCCTGCGTAAGGATAGCACGGACTTCGTTCTCTCTGACGAGGATAAGCGTCTGCTGAAAGAGATTGCCCTCCAAAGTATCAAGGACTCTCTCGATGGCAAGCCCATCGCGCAGCCAATGTTCAATGTTCAACGTTCAATGTTCAATGTCAAGTGTGGTGCATTTGTCTCCTTGCATAAGCATGGACGACTGCGTGGCTGTATCGGACACTTCGGCGAAGATATTCCCCTGCATGAGATAGTAGCGGAGATGGCACGTGCCGCAGCCTTTGAAGACCCGAGGTTCCCGCCAGTCCGTCGCGAGGAACTGGAAGATATTGATATCGAGATATCTGTGCTCACACCCATGAGGCGCATCCAGAGTCTCGATGAGTTTGAGTTGCACCGTCATGGGATTTATATCCGAAAAGGGTATCGCAGTGGTACGTTCCTACCGCAAGTGGCCGATGAGGTGAACTGGACCAAAGAAGAATTCGTAGGACACTGCTCGCAAGACAAGGCCGGACTCGGTTGGAACGGCTGGAAGGACGCAGAATTGTATGTTTATGAGGCGATAGTTTTCTGATGGAGTGTCGATATTATCAGCGTTTGGATGATGGAAGGGTGGAGTGTCTGCTCTGTCCGCATCATTGTCGCATATCTGATGGCAAGACGGGCATCTGTCGCAGCCGAAGAAATCATGGTGGCACACTCATCAGCGAGGTATATGGCAAACCTTGTGCACTCGCCATCGACCCCATCGAAAAGAAACCACTCTACCATTTCCATCCTGGCACCACCTGTCTCTCCATCGCCTGCACTGGCTGCAATTTCCGTTGCCTGAACTGTCAGAACCACGATATCTCACAGGCCGCACCCTCGGATGTTAATTATTATGAGTTATCGCCAGAAGATATCGTAGCCCTCTGCCAGAAGCATCACTGTCCAGGTATCGCCTACACCTACACCGAGCCGCTCACCTACATCGAATACATCATTGATTGTGCCCGTCTGGCCCACGAGGCTGGTCTCTGGAATATCCTTGTGACGGCAGGCTATGTCTGTCAGGAACCGTTAAGCGACCTCCTACCTTACCTTGATGCTGCCAACATCGACCTGAAATCGTTCAGCGACGACATATATAATAAGGTAAGCGGTGGACATCTCCAACCCGTACTCGACACCATCCTCACCATGCACGAAGCCGGGGTGTGGATAGAACTCACCAACCTCGTCATTCCTGGCGTCAACGATGATATGGACATGATCCGACAGATGTGCCGTTGGCTCGTCGAGAACGGTCTCGCCAACGCCCCACTCCATTTCAGTCGCTTCTTTCCTCGTTATAAGATGCAGGACAAATTACCCACCCCCATCCAGACACTACGAGCCGCTAAGCAGGTGGCCAAAGAGGAGGGCATCACCCATGTTTATTTAGGAAACGTTTGACAACATAATCTCTACTTCCTGATAAGTCACCTCAGGCGGACAGAGATTCTTGATGGCAGTCTTGCTCTCACCTGTCCCTATTGTCTGGATGACTTTCAAGATGGCATCCTGATGTTCTTGCGGTATCAGGTCGGAGAGAGTGATTTCACCCGTTGGGATAAAGCGGGCCAGATGACCAATGATGGTGCCAACGGTCAGGTTGCGCTCTTTGGCGATATCTTCGGGTTTCAGACCCTGGCGGAACATCTGATAGGTGATGTTCCAAGTCTTCTCTTTTGGTTCTTTCTTGGGCTTTTCCTTCTTGGGCTTCCGCTCACGTTTGGGTTTGATGGTTCCCTCATCGATAGCATCCAACATGGAATATTGTTTCTCATGCAGATAGGTCGCAATGGAAAAACCCTGTTCGGCAATCCTCGCCAGAAGGTAACGACGAGAGAGAACGGCCTGGCGCGTCTCTGTCAGCGAGTCCGTATAACGACTCATCGCCTGCTTATTGCCAGTCTTAATTTCAGCAGCCAAGTTAAGGGAATTACCAAAGACGGTACCGATGGACTCTTCGAAATAGGCCGCACTACGCTTTACCCTTTCGAGGAATTCGTCACCATGCAGTTGTTCCTGTTGCATCTGGCGCATCTTCTGCAACCATTTCTCAGAGACAGACATCGTCTGGGCACTGAGATTGGAGAGCACCCGTTTATGGCGTTCCGTAATATCTGTATGGCTGTGGTAGAAGAACTCCGTCATCAGTCGCAGCAGATGTTCTTCCTTATAGAATATGTCGTGGAAATCAAAGAGTTCGAGCAACAGATGACGATAGTATTCTTCCTTCAACTGGGGCAGTTGTTCGATACTCTTACGGGCTTCCTCTTCCTGACGACTGATATAACTCTCCACCCTTTCGTCTGCGATGATGGCACGGGCCTCGATGGGAGCAGAAAGTACCATTCCATCGAGCGATTTGCAACGACTCAGGGCCACATACACCTGACCAGGAGCGAACGAGAGATTGGCATCGATGATGGCTCGTTCGAAGGTCAGACCCTGACTCTTATGGATCGTGATGGCCCATGCCAGACGAAGTGGCAACTGACGGAACTTGCCCTGTACTTTCGTCTCGATGACACGTGTCTCTTCATTCAACTGATACTGTGCATTCTCCCACTCCAACGGTTCTACCTCGATGGCCTCACTGTCACCAGGACAGAGCACAGAGACACGACTATCGCTGATTTCCACGATTTCACCGATACGACCATTATAATAACGGTGTTCTCCCGTGGGGTCGTTCTTCACAAACATCACCTGTGCCCCTTGTTTCAGCACCAGGAGTTCTGAGGTGGGATAGGAGTATTCAGGGAAATTGCCCTCTATCTGTGCCCTGAACGAGAAACTATGATAAGGCAACTTGGAGAGTTCGCTGTCGTTATAGTTGTCTGCCAGACGATTATGAGTGGTCAGACGGATATAGCCTTCGCCTGGTTTTGGAATGAAAGTGGGGTTATAGCGGCTGTTCAGCGTGGCGAGGTCATCTGCTGTCGGACAAGCCTCACGCACATGGTTGAGGACATCAAGAAAAGCCGAATCCTCCTGACGATACACCTTATTCAATTGTATGGTCACATAATCTATCTGCGCCAAAGCCTTCGAACCGAAGAAATAAGGGGTGTCGTAATAAGGCCTGAGCAACACCTCGTCCTCGGGTGTCACCACTGGCGTCAACTGTTGCAGATCGCCAATCATCATCAGTTGCACCCCACCAAAGGGCTTGTATCTGTCGCGATAACGACGCAGCACAGAGTCGACAGCATCAAGCAAGTCACTTCTGACCATCGAGATTTCATCGATGATCAACAGATCGAGAGAGGCGATGATGCGTCGTTTCTCCTTGCCGAAGTCGAACTTACTCTGGATGTGTGCATTCGGCACATAAGGCGTAAAGGGCAGTTGGAAAAACGAGTGGATGGTGACACCCCCTGCATTGATGGCAGCCACACCCGTTGGCGCCACCACGATTGAACGTTTCTTACTCTGTTCCACGACGGTCCGCAGGAAGGTGGTCTTGCCCGTTCCTGCCTTACCAGTCAGAAAGATACTGCGCCCCGTGTGCTCCACGAAGTCCCATGCTCTACGCAATTCTTGGTTTGTTTCCATAGCGTTTGATTTTTGTTTTCACTAAAATTATTTGTTTGCAAAGGTAATCTTTTTCTTGGAAATGGCAAAATATTTAGTCATTAATTACACTTTTTCCTCCAAACAATGCGATGATGTGCGAAGAATTTCGTATTTTTGCGGGCAGAAAGCGTAAAGGTATGATACTGAAATACGATGTGATTGTCATTGGAGGTGGTCATGCGGGTTGCGAGGCAGCCTGCGCCAGTGCCAATATGGGTGCGAAGACCTGTCTGGTGACGATGGACATGAACAAGATTGCACAGATGTCGTGCAATCCTGCTATCGGAGGTATCGCTAAGGGTCAGATAGTCAGAGAGATAGATGCTCTTGGCGGACAGATGGGACTGGTGACGGATGCCACCTCGATACAGTTCCGGATGCTGAATGTAGGCAAGGGACCTGCTGTTTGGAGTCCGAGGGCCCAGTGCGACAGAGGGAAGTTCATCTGGGAGTGGCGCAAGCATCTCGATGAAACGGAGAATCTGGAAATCTGGCAGGATCAGGCGGATGAACTGATCGTTGAGTCTGTTGCTGTGGCACAGCAACACACACGACGGGCCATTGGCGTGCGCACCATCTGGGGCGCAGAGATCTATGCGAAATGTGTCGTTGTGACTGCTGGCACTTTCCTCAATGGCCTGATGCATATCGGACGGAAGATGGTGGCAGGAGGTCGTATCGCAGAACCAGCAGTGCCTCATTTCACAGATAGTATCACCCGTCATGGGGTCGTTTCAGCAAGGATGAAGACAGGAACCCCAGTGCGTATCGATAAGCGTTCCGTGCATTTCGAAGACTTGGAGATCCAACCAGGCGAAAGCCGTCCCTATCAATTCAGTTATATGAATCAATGTGGGGCTTTGAAACAACTGCCTTGCTGGACAGTAAACACCAATGAAGAGGTGCACGAAATCCTGAAAAGCGGTTTGGCAGACTCACCTTTATATAATGGACAGATACAATCCATCGGTCCTCGTTATTGTCCTTCGATTGAAACGAAACTCGTCACCTTCCCTGAGAGAGAAAAACATCCGCTGTTCTTGGAACCAGAAGGCGAGGATACCAATGAGATGTACCTCAATGGCTTTTCTTCCTCACTGCCGATGGATGTTCAGATAGAGGCGCTGAAAAAGATGCCTGCTTTCAGGGATGTGAAGGTGTATCGTCCAGGCTACGCCATCGAATATGATTTCTTCGACCCCACCCAATTAAGCCATTCGTTGGAATCGAAGATAATTGCCAACCTTTTTATGGCAGGACAGGTGAATGGTACAACGGGCTACGAAGAGGCAGGAGGACAAGGAACGATTGCTGGTATCAATGCTGCCCTTAAAGCAGGCGCAGACAACGAAAGTTCCTACAATCCTTTCGTTCTCCATCGCGATGAAGCCTATATTGGCGTACTCATCGACGACCTGGTGACAAAAGGCGTGGATGAACCCTATCGGATGTTCACATCGAGAGCAGAATATCGTATATTGCTGAGACAGGATGATGCGGATGCCCGTCTCACCGAAAAAGCCTACGCATTAGGTCTGGCAAAAAGAGAACGATACGACTGGTGGCAGGAGAAAAAACAGCACATTGAAGAAATCGAAACATTCTGTCAGGGCTTTGCGATAAAACCGAAGTTGATTAATTCAGCTCTCGAAGCCCTTGGCACTACCCCACTCCAATTTGGTTGTAAGTTGATCGATTTGGTGAACCGTCCGCAACTCAATCTGACCAACCTCTCAGAAATCATTCCTCAATTAAAGGAAGTGCTAAACCGTCCAAATAATCGCAAGGAGGAAATCGCGGAGGCAGCGGAGATCAGGATGAAATACAAAGGATACATCGAACGTGAAAAGGTGGTCGCAGAGAAGATGCACCGTTTGGAGAATATTAAGATTAAAGGCCACTTCAACTACGAAGAACTGCAAGGACTCTCCACTGAGTGCCGTCAGAAACTGATGAAGATACAACCTGAGACTTTGGCACAGGCGAGTCGTATTCCAGGTGTCTCTCCGAGTGACATCAATGTGCTCTTGGTACTGATGGGGCGATAATGTTCCACGTGAAACAAACAACAAATAACAACAATTATAACTTACTGATTATGAACACGAAATTACTGATTGACAATCTGCGCTGTGTGCCAGATTTCCCCAGAAAGGGTATCAACTTCCGTGATGTGACAACACTCTACAAGAATGCCGAGTGTATGAAAGAAATGCTCGACGAGATGGAACGACTTTACAAAGACAAAGGCATCACGAAGATCGTTGGCGTGGAGAGTCGAGGTTTTGTGATGGCTTCGGCACTTGCTGGACGATTGGGTTGTGGTGTGGTGCTGGCCCGTAAGCCTGGCAAACTGCCTGCAACAGTCATCAAAGAATCCTTTTCTAAGGAATATGGTGTCGATATTGTCGAGATGCACCTCGACTCCATCGACCAGAATGATGTCGTACTCATACACGACGATCTTTTGGCAACAGGTGGCACAGCAAAGGCTACATATAAACTCGTTGAGCATTTCCATCCGAAGAAAGTCTATATGAATTTCATCATTGAAATTACTGATGAAGGCCTTCATGGACGTGACCTCTTTGAGGGCATAGAACTTACCACCCTCTTGACTGTCTAACAACGTTCCACGTGAAACACTGTCTTTCGAAAGTCCTATAAACAAAAGGTTTCGCAAGCGTGACACACAAAAGTGCACAAGATGACAAGAGAAGAAAACGAGAAGCGGTTGGAGCATCTGAAAGGGATTGTGAGGCGCTTGCCTGACAAGCCTGGCAGTTACCAGTTCTATGACGAGACGCATACCATTATCTATGTGGGTAAGGCAAAGAGTCTCAAGTCGAGGGTCTCGTCTTACTTCCATACGGAGGTGGATCGTTTCAAAACCAAAGTTCTCGTCAGTAAGATCTTCGACATCAGTTATACGGTGGTCAATACCGAAGAGGATGCCTTGCTTCTGGAAAACTCTCTTATCAAAAAATACAATCCTCGTTACAATGTGCTGTTGAAAGATGGCAAGACCTACCCTTCCATCTGTGTCACCAACGAGTTCTTCCCTCGCATCTTCAAAACCCGTACCATCAACAAGAAATGGGGTACCTATTTCGGACCTTATGCACATGTGGGACCCATGTATGAAATCCTTAATCTGATTAAGGAACTCTACCACCCTCGCACCTGTCGACAACCTATCACGAAGGAAGGTGTGGAGACAGGAAAATACAAGGTCTGTTTAGACTATCATATTAAGAAATGTATGGGTCCCTGCGTGGGGAAACAAGGCTACGAAGACTATCGGAAGAACATCTCTCAGGCTCGTGAAATCCTCAAAGGCAACACCCGTCAGGTGCTGAAAGACCTCAAAGAGGAAATGCTGCAACTGAGCGAGGATTTACGCTTCGAAGAGGCTGAGGAAGTGAAGCGGAAATATCTGGCTCTCGAAGGGTTTGTAAGTAGCAGCGAGGTGGTCAGTCATACGATTAACAATGTCGATGTGTTCACAATTACATCCGACGAAAAGATGGCCTTCATCAACTACCTCCACGTCTCGAATGGCAGCATCAACCAGAGTTTTACCATCGAATACAAGAAGAAACTCAACGAAACGGACGAGGAACTTCTGCAACTGGGTATCGTGGAATTACGAGAGCGTTTCAAGAGCGATTCGAAGGAAATCATCTTAGAAAAAGAGGTGGATATTGAATTGGAAGGCGTGAAGTTCACCATCCCCAAATTAGGGGATAAAAAGAAACTGCTCGACCTGTCGATTATGAACGGAAAACAGTATAAGGTAGACCGTTTGAAACAGGCGGAAAAACTCAATCCAGAACAGCGTCAGACGCGTCTGATGAAGGAACTCCAGGACAAACTTCACCTACCCAAACTACCCTATCAGATTGAGTGCTTCGACAACTCGAATATCTCTGGGACGGATGCCGTTGCGTCGTGTGTGGTTTTCAAGGCGATGAAACCCAGTAAAAAAGACTATAAACGCTTCAATATCAAGACGGTAAAAGGCCCAGACGACTATGCTTCGATGAAGGAAGTGGTGGGTCGCAGATACAGGAGGATGATTGAGGAAGAACAGCCTCTACCCGACCTCATTATTGCCGATGGTGGTAAGGGTCAGATGGAGGTGATCCGTGAGGTCATTCAGGACGAACTCAACCTCGATATTCCCATTGCAGGACTCGCCAAAGATGATCGTCACCGTACCAACGAACTGCTCTATGGTTTCCCACCGTTGAAGGTGGCATTAAAGATAGATTCAGAACTCTTCCACGTGCTCACACAGATCCAGGACGAGGTGCATCGCTTCGCTATCGAATTCCATCGAAACAAGCGTTCTAAGCGGGCTCTGCACTCCGAGTTAGATGACATCAAGGGAATAGGCCCTAAAACGCGAGACGGGCTTCTAAAAAGCCTGAAAACAGTTCGTGCCATCCGTGAGGCAAACCTCGAAACGCTCACTCAATTGATTGGATCATCAAAAGCACAGGTTGTGTACGAATATTTCAATAAAGAAGATAATTCGTGATATGTCTGCCATTAGAGAAAAATCTTGCAAGTATTAATGCTAGCAAT
>JAGCRH010000140.1 GCA_017964785.1 Prevotella sp. | reverse complement strand
GTTCTTGGCAGCATAGTACTCAGCCAGCACACAAGCGTTGGTGTTGGAATCGTCACCGCCGATAATCACGATGGCCTTGATGTCGAGTTCACGGATAATCTCGAGACCCTTCTCAAACTGATCCACCTTCTCCAACTTCGTACGACCGGAACCGATCATGTCGAAACCGCCGGTGTTACGATACTCGTCGATAATCTCTGGGGTGAGTTCCATGTAGTTGTGGTCTACCAGACCGCCAGGACCAAGGATGAAACCGAACAGACGGTTCTCGGGATTGAGTTTCTTAATCTGGTCGAAGAGACCGGTAATCACGTTGTGACCGCCAGGAGCCTGACCGCCGGAGAGGATGATACCTACGTTCATCTTCTTCGTGTTGGCCTCAGTAGCGGGCTCAAACTCTACGATAGGCATACCGTAGGTGTTGGGGAACAACTTCTTGATTTCTTCCTGGTCGCCTACACTCTGGGTGGGCTGGCCTTCCTTGATTTTTACTGCACCCTGAAGAGCCTTCGGCAACTTGGGCTGATAAGCGGCTCTCGCAATCTGCAATGCACTTTTTTCCATAATCTGTTTTTCTTTAAATATGTGACACTTATTCGTAATTTGCCCGCAAAATTACTCTTTTTCCGCCAATAATAAGACAAAAAACATACTAAAATCACCTTTTTAATATTTTTTTGTGATGTAATCCTTTGAAATTAAAAGATTTTTTTCTATCTTTGCTTACTCAATATAGCAAATCATCAAGATAACAATCAACTAAAGATTAAAAAGGAGGAACAAATTTATGGCAAACAAGAGGTCATTGAAAAAGGCTATTCATCTGATCTGTGAAGATCTATTCGCTGAGGCAATTGCATTATCGCTTTATGGCGCAAAAGCACAGCAGCAGAGTGCAAACGACCTACTCTTCTCCATCGTGAAGTTGGAAGACGAGTATGTGTGTCGTATCTCCCACCCTGAACCTGGTATGAAGGCCAGTGACTACTTCAAGGACCTGCGGGAGAAATTCAGTGCACAAGTCAATGACATCATTGACCAAATGAACGGATAAGATGGTCAAGGCTTTCTGTAAGTGGCTTTTGTATAAGAAATGGGGATGGACGCTGAATATCACAGAGGCCCATCCTGATAAATACATTATCTGTCTGGCGCCACACACCAGCAACTGGGACTTTATCCTCGGACTCTTATACAGTAGGGCTGAGGGGATGGAGTGTAATTTCATGATGAAGAAAGAGTGGTTCTTCTGGCCTTTGGGGCCGATATTCAGGAAATTAGGCGGCATCCCCGTACACCGTCAGAAGAAAACCAGTATGACAGATGCCATCGCCGAAAGTGCCAAAGCAGAAAAGACGTACCACCTCTGCATCACGCCGGAGGGGACCCGCAGTCCGAACCCAGACTGGAAGAAAGGTTTTTATTTCATTGCCCTCAAAGCGGATCTACCCATCCTGCTCTATGGCATCGACTACGAGAAGCGCCTCATTCAGTGTACCAAGACCATCATCCCCTCTGGGGACGTAGATAACGATATGCGTAACATTAAACTCTATTTCAAGGACTTCCGTGGGAAGATCCCGAATAACTTTACGATCGGAAATGTATAAAGTGAAGAAACAGACTGGTTACCCGACGTGGTGGGTGAAGATGCTGTTGATCCTCTTCACGCTTCACGTCTCACCCTTCGCTTATTCTATCTCGCCAGCACAAAAGAAAAAGACAAAGAAGAAGGTTCAAAAAGTTCAGAAGGCAAAAAAGCCAGAGCCGAGTCCATTAGAGAAATCACTGACCGCTTATTTTGCCAACTATACGGTCAGTAGCCAACAAATCCGAAACACGATCAGATTTGATAAGATTGTTATCAACGACTCGCTCCAAACGGTGAAAGTCGTTGCCAATGCGGCATTCAGTGAACAGATGTTCACCCCTGAGGCCGTCCGCAACACCTATATCGACATCAAGCGTCTGCTGCCAGATAGTCTGCAAGACTGGTCCCTGCGCATTGAGACAGGCGGCTGGGATATCCGCGACCTCGTGGCCAACTACCGTAGGGAGCAACCCGACCCCACCCGTACCTGGGGCAACATCGACTATCAAGGTAAGCCCTGGGTGGCCAACGCCTCGCGCCCCTACGCTATCAGCAAGGGATTGGAGAACCGTCATCTCTGTGTCTGGGCCAGTCATGGTATTTACTATAACATCGCTAAGAACGAATGGCAATGGCAACGCCCCCCCCTCTTCGGCACCAGCGAGGATCTCTTTACACAGACCATCGTCACGCCCTACCTAATTCCGATGTTGGAGAAGGCTGGTGCCGTAGTGTTCACGCCCCGTGAGCGCGACTGGCAGAAAAATGAGGTCATTGTTGATAACGACAGCATCGCCACAGGTTATGCGGAACAGACAGGCCAGTGGCAAGATGCCCCACAGCCCGGCTTCGCCCTGCATCAGGGCAACTACGTGGATCACGAGAATCCCTTCGAGGCAGGTACCGTACGTATGACAGCGACTACGACACTGGCCACTCGCCAAAGCATGATCAACTACCAGCCCACTATCCCGGAGGCAGGACGCTATGCCGTCTATGTTAGTTATCAGACTGTTGAAGGCAGCATCGACGATGCCTGCTACACCGTCTGGCATCAGGGTGTGGCGACGGAGTTTCACGTCAACCAACAGATGGGTGGCTCTACCTGGGTCTATTTAGGTACTTTCGACTTCGACGAGGGCAACAGTGAAAAGAACCGTGTGACACTCTCCAACCTCAGTGCCTCGAAAGGTATCGTGACTGCCGACGCCGTACGCTTCGGAGGTGGCATGGGTAATATTGAGCGTGGCGGACAACTCAGTGGGATGCCCCGTTGTCTGGAAGGCTCCCGCTATTTCGCCCAATGGGCGGGTATGCCCTACGAGGTCTACAGTACAAAAGAGGGACAGGACGACTATGGCGATGACATTAATGCCCGTTCCTGGATGACCAACCTGCTCTCTGGCGGCTCATGCTATCTGCCAGACACCACAGGTAGGAAAGTACCCATCGAACTGTCACTGGCCGTTCACAGCGATGCCGGCTACACCAAAGACGGCAAGTCGAACACGGGTACACTCAGTATCTGTATGACCACCTTCCGTGACTCCACCCTCAATGCTGACCTTACCCGACTGGCCTCACGTGATTTTGCCGACGAACTCCTGTCCAGTCTGCCACGTGACATCTATAAGAAGTACGGCCAGTGGCACACCCGCGAACTCTACGACCGAAACTATTCCGAATGCCGTGTACCCGAGGTGCCGAGTGCCATCCTCGAAACACTGTCGCACCAGAACTTCGCCGATATGCGTATGGCGCAGGATCCCAACTTCCGTTTCGACCTGGCACGCTCCATCTATAAGGTCATGCTCCGCTATACGGCCCGCATGCATGGTGTTCCCTATGTCGTACAACCCCTCATGCCGGAGAACGTCAGTGTCACCCTCACCACACAAGGTGAGGCACTCCTCAACTGGTTTGCGGTGGAGGATCCATTAGAGCCATCCGCCACGCCTACCTCTTATATCTTATACACCGCCAAGGGCAATGGTGGTTTCGACAACGGGCAATGGCTTAACTCACCCGTGACCTCGGCTACTGTCAGGTTGGAACCAGGCGTATTGTATTCCTTCCGTGTGGCAGCCGTCAATGATGGCGGCGAGAGTTTCGCTAGCGAGGTTGTATCGGTCCTCTACAATCCGACAGCCACAAAAAAGGTATTGATTGTCAATGGTTTCCACCGTCTCGCTTCACCTGAGGTGGAAGATGGGCTGGTGAGTCAGGGGTTTCATCTGGAGGATGACCTCGGTGTGAGTTACGGACTGACAGCCGGTTGGCGAGGGTTCCAGAAGAACTTCGACCGTACGAAGGCAGGCAAGGAAGGCCCCGGTGGACTGGGCTTCACCAACGACTCATTGGCGGGTCATTTCTTTGGTGGCAACGACTTCAACTATATCCGTACCCATGCGCAGGCCATCGCCGCCGCCAACCGTTACAGCAT
Organism: Prevotella sp.; assembly: GCA_017964785.1. Lineage (GTDB taxonomy): Bacteria > Bacteroidota > Bacteroidia > Bacteroidales > Bacteroidaceae > Prevotella. The sequence continues at coordinate 25,331 of JAGCRH010000140.1, read as the reverse complement.
TGCCAGTTGTTCGTCGGGAGCCCTTGAAAACGGTCCCGTGCCCACAACCGACTATGCCCTCATCGACCTCATTCTCGGACTGGAACGTAACGATGGCTATTCATTGGGTAAGTACAAGACGTTTACACCCGGACTGCAAAGTCGTCTGCGTAATTATACCTCACAGGGCGGTGCTCTGCTGGTCAGCGGTAGTTACATCGGGCGCGACATGCTTCTGCAACAGGATCGCCAGTTCCTCTATCAGGTACTGAAATGCCAGTACGGTGGCACCAATGCCGACTCGTTGCAGAGCGACACCATCCAGGGACTGGGTCTCACCTTCACCTTCCATCGGCAGCCCACCCACCTGCATTACGCAGCGCAGCATCCAGACAACCTGCTCCCCGTTGAACCCGCCTTCGCCGCCATGAAATACGGCGACAACCAGGCGGCCTGCGTGGCATACAGCAGTGTCGACTACCGCGTGCTCACCATGGGCTTCCCATTCGAGTGCATCTGCGAGGAACAGCGGCGCGAGGCCATCATGCGAGGCATTTTAAATTTCCTATTACAATAGATTATTCACTAAAACCTATAAAGATATGAAGATTCAAGCAAACTCATCAGGAACAAGAAGTATCGAAGTCAAGGAACAGCACTTACAGACCCTCGAGAAGTACCAACTCTTCCGCGACCTTATCGACTCCAACGGCTATGTTGACGAACAAGTACTCGACAAGTTAAAACTCAATGTCCGTTCCCTACTCGAAGGTCAGGCCGGACTCGACAAGGAACTCCTCGACCTCTGTCTCGACGTGATCTATCACCCCAACATGAAGGCATTCGGTCTGCAACAACTCGTGCTCCGATACATCAACTGGAAGGACCAGGGTAACGAGAACCTCGGCATGACGACACGTGCGTTCCAAGGAACACCGTTTAATTGATGGACTATCGGCTGACGGATTTCTTACCGACGACGAAGAAGGAGTTGGAACTGCGGGGATGGGATGAAGTGGATGTCATCCTGTTCTCGGGTGATGCCTACGTGGACCATCCGTCGTTTGGCGCTGCCGTCATCGGACGAACCCTCGAAGCAGCGGGCTACCGTGTAGCTATCGTGCCGCAACCCGATTGGCACGGTGACTTCCGTGATTTCAAGAAACTCGGTCGGCCCCGTCTCTTCTTCGGCATTGCCCCGGGGTGCATGGACTCGATGGTGAACAAATACACCGCCAACCGCCGTCTGCGCTCCGAGGATGCGTATAGTCCCGACGGGCGTCACGACATGCGTCCGGAATACCCCACCATCGTCTACACCAAAATCCTCAAACAACTTTTCCCCGATGTGCCCGTCATCCTTGGCGGCATCGAGGCTTCCATGCGCCGTCTCACCCACTACGACTATTGGCAGGACAGTCTTCGCAAGTGCATCCTCTGCGACTCGGGTGCAGACATGATTACCTACGGCATGGGCGAGAAGACCACCCTCGAACTCGCCAGAAGACTAAACGAGGGCGAACACATTCGTGACATCCGTGACTTGCCGCAAACCGTCTATCTCACCTCTCACTTCTCACCTCTCACCTCTGATATTGTGCTGCACAGCCACGAAGAATGTCTGCGCAACAAGCGTGCCCAGGCCGAGAACTTCCGCTACATTGAGGAACAGTCGAACATGATGCACGCCAGTCGGTTGCTGCAAGGTGTCGACGGGCGCTTTGTCGTGGTTAATCCCCCCTACCCGCCGATGACCACTGAAGAACTCGATGCCTCGTTCGACCTGCCCTACACCCGCCTGCCGCACCCCAAATACAAGGGCAAACGCATCCCTGCCTTCGAGATGATTAAGTTCTCGGTCAATATCCATCGGGGCTGTTTCGGCGGCTGTGCCTTCTGCACCATCTCCGCCCATCAGGGCAAGTTCATCACCTGCCGCTCCAAGGAGAGCATCTTGAAAGAGGTGAAACAAGTGATGCAGATGCCCGACTTCAAGGGCTACCTCAGTGACCTCGGCGGCCCCTCCGCCAACATGTACGGCATGGGAGGCCGAAACAAAAACGCCTGCGAGAAGTGCAAGCGGCCCAGTTGCATCCATCCGCAAATCTGTCCGAACCTCGACACCAACCACAGCAAACTCCTCGACATCTACCACGCCGTCGATGCCCTGCCCGGCATCAAGAAGAGTTTCATCGGCAGCGGCGTGCGCTACGACCTGTTGCTCTACCGCAGCAAGGACGAGGCAGCCAACCGCGCCGCCCAGCAGTACACCCGTGAACTGATCTGCCGTCACGTGTCAGGACGACTGAAAGTGGCCCCTGAGCACACCAGCGACCGCGTGCTGCGCCTCATGCGCAAGCCCTCGTTCTCGCAGTTCTATGAGTTCAAGCGCCTCTTTGACCGCATCAATCGCGAGGAGCGTCTCAACCAGCAACTCATCCCCTACTTCATCTCTTCGCACCCGGGGTGCCAGGAGGCGGATATGGCAGAACTCGCCGTGCTCACCAAGGAACTCGACTTCCATCTGGAACAGGTGCAGGACTTCACGCCGACACCCATGACCGTCGCCACCGAGACATGGTATACAGGCTTCGACCCCTACACCCTCCAACCCGTCTTTTCCGCCAAGTCGCCCCGTGAAAAACTCGCCCAGCGGCAGTATTTCTTCTGGTACAAGCCCGAAGAGCGCCGTCATATCGAACAGAGTCTGCGCCGCATCGGGCGCCCCGACCTCATCAAAAAACTCTACCGCAAGTAAGTTTTCCCACCAAATATTTGTCTGTTTGCGAAAAAATGTTTAACTTTGCAGCCGCAAAACAAAAAAGGATGGTCTGGTAGCTCAGTTGGATAGAGCAACTGCCTTCTAAGCAGTAGGTCTCGGGTTCGAGTCCCGACCGGATCACCAAAGAAACAATCATATGAAACTAAACAGATTTATACTTTTCGTTTTGCTGTTCTGGCCCGCTATGACGGTGTCAGCACAGGACAATGTGAACATGAAGTTCGGTAAACCCACTACGGAAGAAATGCAGATGACGGTCTACGAGGCCGATCCGAATGCTGCAGCCGTGGTGCTGTGCCGACTTACCGATGTGGAATACACCGTGCAACTTAACAGTTATCTGGTAGACTATCATGAGAAGTATCGCATCAAGGTTTTGAAACCCAGTGGAACAAAATATGCCAAGGTAGTTGTACCATATCAGATGAACATGTCGGTAGGCAATAATATCACGGGGTTGAGAACCTCGTTCATGACCATTCCGATGGATAGGATCAGTGGCAATTCTTCTTTCCAAGATCAGGACGGCCCAATGTCAGAAGGCGTCTTTGGCACTGATGGCGACGAAATGGTGGAGGACATCAAGGCTACCGCCTTCAATATAGAAGGCAACAAGGTTGTGAAGACGACCCTGAAGAAAAACGACATCGTGAAAACGAAGATCGACGAGCAGAACTATTTGATAGAGTTTACCATCCCGAACGTGAAGGCTGGTACTGTAATAGAATACGAGTACAAAATCCACAGCCAACTTTTCTGGCAGTTGCGTGACTGGTATGCCCAGTGCGAAATACCAGTAGTTTATGCCAAATTGGATATGAACATTCCAAACTACCTGATATTCAATATCGAGGATCACGGCATCCAACGCCTGACGTACACGTGTACTGTTGGCAGTATGAAGTATAAGTTGGAGAGCGACCCTTTGGCTGCTCCAATGACCGTCAACACCAACCATTATGTCTATGTAGGACGCAACCTGATAGGCATGCCGAAGGATAAATATGTGTGGAATGTCCAGGATCACTGGGCAGGAATCACTGCCGAACTGAAGCAGTATCGCCTTCGTGGCATGAGCCAGATGGACTATGCCAAGACGTGGGAGCAGATTGACGCGATGATTCTTGACTCCGAAGATCTGGGACAACACCTAAACGACCATAGTCCGTTGATAGACGAACTGAAGGAGGCCAAGATAGAAGAGATGACCGACCTTTGTGAACGTGTGGCTGCGGTATATCAATTGGTGATGAGCAAGGTCAAGTGGAACGGCAAATACGAACTGAGTCCCGGATCTTCATTCGAGACACTGAATAAACGTCGTGGGTCGAATGCCGACATTAACTTGCTGCTCATCCAGTCGCTCCGCGATGTGGGACTTACGGCAGCCCCCGTGGTGCTCCGTACACGCGACCTGGGACTACTGCCCTATAACTTTCCTTCCATTCGCAAACTCTCTACATTCATCGTGGGTGTAGTCATGCCGATGGGCGGAAATGTCTATCTCGATGCCTCAAACAAAATACTGCCAGATGTGATGCTCGTAGAGAGAGCCCGCCTGGTGCAGAAGGGCAAGAAGAGTGAGTGGGTGAACCTGCAGAAGGTGTCGAAGTCGGAGGAGAGCACGATTATTGATGCCACGCTCTCTGCCGACGGCCTATTGACAGGCAAGCAGACAACCCGTCGCTCGGCAACGATAGCAGGTGCCTGCCTGAACAAGAACGAGGTCGGCGAATACAAATCCGCTCCAACAGAGAGTGTATTCACCAAGCAGGGCGAAGTGACCGATGGGGTGATCAACATATGTCCGTTTCCAGACAAATTGATTGAGAATCCCTTCACCGCTGAGACGCGCAAGATGCCGGTAGAGTTTTCATGTATTGCCAGCAACCGTGTTGTTATCAACATCACCCTGCCCGACGGATATACGATGGAAGGTGAACCAAGAAACACCACCGTAACCACACCCGATAAGGGTGTCGAGGGCCGTATCCGTACTACACGCAGTGAGGGCCACATACAGATGTTGTGTCAGGTAAATATCAATAAACTCTCGCACTCTGAGAAGAACTATGCCGACTTGCGCCAGATATACGACATGCTCTCGAAATACACGAAGGAACAACTGATTATCAAAAAGAAATAAGGTTTGTGAAAAAAATACTGTTTGCAATCATAGCATTAGCAGCGCTCACCGCCTGCAACAAGGACGATGACGACCCACAGCCGGAAGTGAAGGCCGCCCGCACGGTGCTCATCTATATCTCCGGAGAATGCAGTCTCTGGGACTATGTCCAAATCGACCTGGACGAGATAAAAGCCGGCTCAATGAGCATCGGCGACAACAACCTGCTGGTCTACGTAGACCGCGGCTACACGAAGGAAATTCCCTGGCTGGCCAGAGTCAAAAATGGGCAATTCGTGGACTCCGTATCGATCAAGAATATCGTGGATGAGATGAATCTCACCCCAGCGAAGACAACCGTCGCCGACGACCCCTATGCCAGTGAAGGTCAGGTGATGGAGGGCGTGCTCAGATACGCCTTCAAGAAATACCCGTCGAAGAACGACGACTACGCCCTTGGACTTTGGGGACACGGCTCGGGCTGGCTGATAAGAGACTCCGTCGCCTATACAGCGATGGCACGGAAGGCCTACGGCATAGATAACGGGAAAAACAGCGATGATGATTCTGGCAAATGGTTGAATATTCCCACAATGGCGAAGGTGCTCTCGAAACTACCCCATCTGACATACATCTTCTGCGACTGCTGCAATATGATGTGTTTGGAAAATGCTTATGAACTTCGCAACGTGACGGACTATATCATGGGCTCGCCCGCTGAGATTCCCGGTGAGGGGGCACCCTACGACAAGGTGGTGCCGGCCATGTTTGAGAAAGGAACCTCCAACAATATTCCGTCGTTCGCAAAATCCATCATAGACTATTATTATGAGCAGCGGGCCAGCGGATACGACGAACCCCTCTCTGTGATTAGAACCAGCGAGATGGAAAACCTCGCCAGTGCCACCCGCTCCGTGCTGAAAGCCATCGCCCCGAAACTGCCGAACCCGGGAGATGGCTATCCCGATATGACCGGACTAATACATTACTACTACGACTACGGTTATGAAAGGGAATTCTACGATGCCAACGACTTCATCCTAAAATATGCCGAGCCTGCCGACTATAACAACTGGAAACAGGCACTCGACAAGGCCGTCATCTACAAGAAGATGGCCGAAAACTGGATGATTGATAAGAATAGTATAAAGGCCACCTACTGGGTTCAGTGGGATAAATATTATGGTAGTTATTTTACCGTGACGGAAGAGAAATACGGCGGTGTGAGTATGTTCGTGCCACAATATCTCCAGCGGACTTCTAACAATATCTACATACAGCGGATGGGCTGGTACTACGCCGCAGGCTATTATGAAATCGGATGGTGAACCACGACCTTAATCTTTGAGATGCGATGCCCATCGAGCGCCGCCACTTCGAAGGTGAAGTTCTCAAAATCGATACGCTCGTGGAGTTCGGGGAAGTCGCCCTTGATTTCCAAGAGAAGGCCCGCTAATGAGTCGGCATCACCCTCCACTTCCTCGAAGGTGTCATCGTCGAGGTCCATGATCTTGAAGAAATCGGAGAGCAGCGTCTTACCCTCAAAGATGTATGTATTGGCATTGACACGAACGTAGTTCTTCTCCTCCTCATCGTACTCGTCGTTAATCTCCCCGACAATTTCCTCCAAAATATCCTCCAAAGTGATAATACCACTGGTGCCACCGAACTCATCGACCACGATGGCGATGTGTACCTTGTTCTCCTGGAACTCACGGAGCAAATCGTCAATCTTCTTCGTCTCTGGCACGAAATACGGCGGACGTATCAGCGACTGCCATCGGAAATTGGCAGGTTTAGACAGATGCGGCAACAAGTCCTTGATATAAAGGATGCCACGCACGTTATCAATTGAGTCCTGATAGACGGGAATACGGGAATAATTGTTCTCAACGATGCACTTAATGACATCGGGGAACTTGCTGCGGAAGTCGAGGTCAACCACATCCTGACGACTCGTCATCACCTCCTTCGCGGTCTCGTCGCCGAAACGCACAATGCCCTCCAACATATTCTTCTCTTCCTTCAACTCGTCCTCGTCAGTCAGTTCGAGCGCCTGTTCCAGATCGTCTACACTTAGCACGTGGCTTTCCTTCTGCACCACCTTCGATGCCCAGATGCCGGAACGGATCAGGACGGAGGCTACCGGATAAAACAGTTTCCTCAAGACGGTGATGCCCCCGCAATTCCGACGACACATCGCCAACGCATGTTGACCGCAATAGACCTTCGGAATAATCTCTCCGAAAAGCAGCAACAGGAAAGTCAGGAGCACGGTAATGACAAGGAACTCCAACCACCAGGCAGCCTGCCCGAAGTCGATGAGGTGCTCAAAGAAATAGGTGCTAAGCATAATGATGGCCACATTCACCAGATTATTTGTAATCAGGATGGTAGCCAATGTCCGCTCGGAATCCTCGTTTAACTCCAAGATAAGTTTATCGCGCTCGCTGTTGCTTTCTTCCAGTTCGTTCAAGTCGTTGGGCGACAAGGAGAAGAATGCAATCTCTGAGCCTGAAGCAAAGCCGGAAAAGTAAAGAAGAATGATGGCAAGGATGCCAGCAAAGATGGCTCCCATGGAGGGAGCCATGATAGTTACTTCACTCAATATTTGTTGAAGATAGTCCATTTAGTACATCATCAGAATGGCAATTGCTCGCCATTTTCATTGCTGGGGGCAGTCTCTGGTTGTGGAGCAGGCTCGCTGGCCATCACCGGCTGATCTGCCGGCGTATTGGCCTTAGGTGTCAACATCTCCATATTGTCGGCCCAGATCTCCGTAGCATAACGCTTCTGCCCCTGCTTGTCATCGTAGGTGGTATAGCGGATACGACCCTCGATGTAGAGTTTGTCTCCCTTGTGGACATACTTTTCGACAACTTCCGCCAGTCGTCTCCACAGGATGACATTATGCCAGTCTGTGTGTTCCGGCACTTGAGTGCCGTTCTGCAACGTATAGCCGCGCTCTGTCGTAGCCAATCGCACACGAGCCACTGCCACACCTTGATCCACATAACGAACCTCGGGCTCCTGCCCTACATTCCCAATAAGCATTACTTTGTTCATAGATATAAAATTTAAAAGGTTTATAATATACTACTTGGCCATACCCAAGTAGCGGAACTTAAAGTTCTTTCCCTTAGCCGACGGGAACTGGCTACGGGCATCCACCCGCTCACGCAGATAGTCCACAATACGGTTGTAGCAATCCATGCCAGACTCAGCCTTCACATTAGCAACAAACTGGGTATCACGATATTGGAACTTACCGGTACCGGGCACCAACAGAACACGTTTGAAATCAATAGCACCTTCATACCATCCCGGCCTTATCTCGTTCAGGCGCACCAATGCCGGGGCCATAGCCTTCGTTGCAGACTGTGGAACTGCATGCACAGCCTTCTTATCTTTAAAATCTTGCATCGTCTTTGCTTCTGTCTTAATTACAATGAAATACACTCTGGGACGCACTTTGTAACGCTTAGGATAGAACACATCACTCTCTGCGTACTCACGGATATCCGCTTCAAGTACGGGGTTCATACCTACTTCATCTATATCCCTTAAGAATTCTATTGCTTCGTCAACACTCGCTACCAGTGTTTCACGATCGAAATACCTTAAATATAAATTCATTTGTATGAGAAAAGTTGTTTTCCTTAATAAAAAGAGCGGAAAACGGGACTCGGACCCGCGACCCCAACCTTGGCAAGGTTGTGCTCTACCAACTGAGCTATTTCCGCATTTTAAAACCGTGAAGAGGAGGAGACTCGAACTCCCACGTCGCAATTGACACTACCCCCTCAAAGTAGCGCGTCTACCAATTCCGCCACCTCTCCAACAAAATCAATACTGAAAAAAAAGAGTGCCCAGAACAGGACTCGAACCTGCACGCCTCGCGGCACACGCACCTGAAACGTGCGCGTCTACCAATTCCGCCACCTGGGCATTTTCACATCTGGCCCATTACCAGAATGTCTCTTTTTTGTTCAATAAGTGGAGCGGAAAACGGGACTCGGACCCGCGACCCCAACCTTGGCAAGGTTGTGCTCTACCAACTGAGCTATTTCCGCTTGTTCTTCGAGGCATTCCTCCGAATGCGGATGCAAAGGTAATGCTTTTTTCGGAACTGACAAACTTTTTGGGTGTTTTTTTTCTAAAAAAGTGCCATTTTATCGAAAAATAGGCAGTCCATAAGGCTTAATCCATTCGATTTCGGTAATCTTCGTACCCAAATTCGCGCAAAATTTCAAGGCGACCATCCTCATGCAGCATACCGATTGACGGGTGGGAAATGCCATTAAAGGTGTTTGTCTTGACAGTCGTATAATGAATCATATCCTCAAAGATCACTTCCTCGCCCACCTGCAATTCGTGGTCGAAACGCCAGTAGCCCATAAAATCACCACTCAAACAACTGTTGCCGCCTAGGCGATAGCGGTGAGAGGTGAGAGGTGAGAGGTGAGAGTAATGTTCTGCACCGCGAACATCAGGGAAGTACGGCATTTCAAGGCAATCGGGCATGTGACAAGTAAAACTCACATCCAAAATTGCCGTTTGGATACCCTTGTCCTCCACAATATCCACCACGTGAGCCACCAACGGTCCCGTCTGCCAGGCAAAGGCACTGCCTGGCTCCAGAATCACCTTCAACCAGGGATAGCGCTGACGGAAGTCTTTCATCAGGTGGATCAATAATGCCACATCGTAGTCCTTTCGCGTCATCAGATGACCGCCCCCAAAATTAATCCATTTCAACTGAGGGAACCAGCGCGAGAACTTCTCTTCGATATGCACCAGTGTACGCTGGAACACATCTGCCCCACTCTCGCAATGACAATGACAATGAAAGCCTTCAATATCCGATGGCAGTTGCGCTGGTAGTTTGTCGGCAGTCACGCCAAATCGCGTCCCTGGTGCACAGGGATTATACAATAAGGTTTCCACCTCAGAATATTCCGGATTAATCCGAAGACCAATCGAAACACCTTTGGCCCGCTCACGGAAGCGCTCATACTGCGATAGGGAATTGAATGTCAGATGTGACGAGCACCGAACAATTTCATCAAACTCCTCGTCGGTATAGGCAGGCGAGTAAGTGTGGGCAGGTGCGCCGAACTCCTCAAAGGCCAGTCGTACCTCCGACAGGGAACTGGCCGTCGTAGAATCGATATACTCCCGGAAAATGGGAAATGTCTTCCACAGGGCAAAGGCCTTGAAGGCAAGGATGATCTCTATATCGGCTTTCGCCGCAACATCAGCGATAAGCGTGAGGTTGCGGCGAAGTTTTTTCTCCTCTATAATATATAAAGGTGTAGCCATCAGTCTTTCTTGAGCGGGATAAGGACACTGAACGTAGACCCTTGACCTTCGACGGATTCCACCGTACAGTCACCACCATTCTTCCTGGCGAAGTCCTGACAGAGTTGCAGGCCGAGACCAGAACCTTCTTCACCACCAGTTCCGTAGGTAGTCTCACCCTTATGGAAGATGCTTTCAAGACGGTCGGCAGCGATACCCACGCCGTGGTCCCTGACGCTGATCTTCGCATTCTCTCCATCCCTCGACATAATGATCTCGATGGTCGAGTCCTCCGGCGAGAACTTAATGGCATTCGACAGGAAGTTACGCACCACCGTCTTCAACATATCATTATCCGCACGAACCACCAACGGTTCAGAGGCAGGCTGTAAATCGAGTTTAATACGCTTCGTCTGGGCAATCATCTCAAAGATCTCGACCACGCCAGGTACGATGTCCTTCAAGTCTAGATCCTGCAACACCACATTCAGTCGACCCGTCTGACTCTTCGTCCATTTCAGCAGGTTGTCCAACAAGTCGTGTACCTCCTCCGACTCCTTATTGGCCTGATCAAGCAGGGCATACAATTCCGGCCCTACGGTCTCTACCGAAGCCGACTGCACCACGAGGTTGAGCACCATACGGATACTGGCCATCGGCGAACGGAGGTCGTGCGCAATCACGGAGTACATCTTGTCACGGTTGCTCAACGTCGCCTTCAACTCCTTGTTCTGTTGTTCAATAATCCGCTTGGCAGCCACGAGCGAAATCTGCTGCATCACACGCATTACCAATTCTTCCTTGTTGAAAGGCTTTGTCAAGAAGTCGCTGGCGCCCACCTGGAAACCGTGCACCAGATCCTGTGGTGTATTCAATGCCGTCAAGAAGATGATGGGTATATCAGCCAACTCCGGGTCCTTCTTCATGATGACCGCCGTATCAAAACCGTTGATGTCGGGCATCATCACGTCGAGAAGGATCAGGTCCGGATGCTCAGCCTTGGCCTGCTCGATACAAGCCTTACCGCAGTTCGCCGTGCAAACCTGAAACTTCTCATTGGTCAACAGAATCTTCAGCAACAGTACGTTGCTCATCACGTCGTCGACAATCAAAATTTTATAGTCGCTCCGGTTGATTTTTGACTCTAATGTTGCTCCTGCGTCCATTATTGATTACGTAGTACTAATATTCCTGACTGCAAAAATAGTGGAATAATTTGAAATCTCCAAATTATTCCACTATTTTTTTTACTTTTGTGCCTATTCTGTCGTTATTCTGCCCGTTTTCGGGGACAAAACGGGTCATTTTCCCGATCATTCCACAGTCACAGACTTCGCCAAATTTCTTGGCTGGTCCACATTCTTGCCCTTGCAGACGGCCACGTGATAGGCCAGCAATTGTAAGGGAATGGTAGCCACCAGCGGTTCAAGACATTCCTGCACATCGGGTAACTCAATCACCTCGTCGGCAATCTTCGAGATGGTATCATCGCCTTTCGAGACGAGGGCGATTACCCTACCCTGACGCGCTTTGATCTCCTGTATGTTCGACAGCACTTTCTCATACATCGCATTGTGGGTGGCGATGACCACTACCGGCATATCCGAATCAATCAGGGCAATAGGTCCGTGCTTCATCTCGGCGGCAGGATAGCCCTCTGCATGAATATACGAAATTTCTTTCAGTTTCAAGGCACCCTCCAATGCAACAGGATAACTGTAGCCGCGTCCTAAATAGAGGAAGTTATGTGCATAGGTAAAGGTACGTGCGAGGTCAGCCACTTTTTCATTCGTCTGTAAAACCTCACGGATCTTCACGGGAATCTCGCTCAGCCCCCTCACCACTTTCAGATATTCCTGACGATCAATAGTTCCCTTGGCCTCACCCATCGCGAGGGCAATCATTGTGAGTACAGTCACCTGACCCGTGAAGGCCTTCGTCGAGGCCACACCGATCTCCGGACCGACGTGGATATAGGTACCCGTATCCGTCGCACGGGGGATGCTGCTACCAATGGCATTACAGACGCCGTAAATGAAGGCACCGTGTTCTTTGGCCAGTTGCACGGCAGCCAACGTATCGGCTGTTTCACCGCTCTGGGAGATGGCAATCACCACATCACCCTTGCCCACAACTGGATTCCTGTATCGAAACTCCGAAGCGTACTCCACTTCCACTGGTATGCGACAGAAAGTCTCTATCAGTTGCTTACCGATAAGTCCTGCATGCCACGAGGTTCCGCAGGCCACGATAATGACACGCTTCGCTTCAAGCATCTGACGTCTGTAATCAATTAAGGCAGAGAGGGTCACATGGTCTGCTTCAAGATTGACACGACCACGCATACAGTTCGTCAGGCACTCCGGTTGCTCGAAGATTTCCTTCAACATGAAGTGTGGATAGCCGCCCTTCTCTATCTGTCCGAGGTCAATATCCACGGTCTTCACCTTCAATTCCTGTTCCTCACCGAGGATACTCAGTACGTGCATGTCCTCACCTCGACGGATAACGGCAATATTACCGTCTTCGAGATACACCACCTTATCGGTATATTCCACAATCGGACTGGCATCCGAGCCTAAGAAGAACTCATTCTCACCGATACCCACTACCAGTGGACTCTGTTTACGGGCAGCGATGATTTGGTTTGGGTCACGCTTGTCGAGCACGGCGATGGCGTAGGCACCGATCACCTGATAGAGTGCAACCTGTACGGCCTCCAACAGCGGCAGGTTCTTCTTCACCATGACATATTCCATCAATTGCACAAGCACCTCGGTATCGGTATCACTAACGAACTGCACGCCTTTCTCTTTCAGTTTCTCCTTGATGTCGGCATAGTTCTCGATGATGCCGTTGTGGATGATGGCCAGGTTGTGGCTCTGTGAATAGTGGGGATGCGCATTGCGCGACGAGGGCTCACCGTGCGTCGCCCAACGGGTATGGGCGATGCCTATCGTGCCACTCACATTCTTGTCGTTGCAATACTCACAAAGATTGTCCACCTTACCTTTCGACTTGTAGACATTCAAGTCGCCATTCTCGTTGATCATGGCCACACCGGCTGAATCATATCCTCTGTATTCCAGTCTGCGAAGGCCTTTGATCAGTATCGGATAAGCCTCTTTCGTACCAATATAACCTACTATTCCACACATATCGTTATGTATTTGTTTGTGTTAAGTTGTTCAATTTTCGGGTGCAAAAATAATAAAAAATAAGCAAACAAACAAGAAAAACCTACAGAATCTGCATAATTTCCTGCAAAGAAGACACGACAAATGTCGGAGACTGCAACGTATCGTCGAAGTCAATAAACTGGTCTTTTATTTCATCCCAAAGGGAGTCATTTACAGACGGCACGGATGCAGCGACCACTGAAACGATTGCTGGACAATTTTCCGAAGTTCACTTTTATATCCGAGAAGTCGAATTCCAGACACCAAGCCTTAGTGGGATTGGTTGAGTAGAGGGATGATGTCCAGTAAACACCTTTGATGGCACGAAACTGAACACTCTCATAATAGCGGAATCCAGTGATAGGCAAGAAGATGGAGTTGCCCGTTTTATTTCCTGTCACCCGATAGCCGTTGACACCATCCTTCGTGATCCATTCCCATGTGCAGTTATCAGGGTTTATCAGTTCCTCGTACTCATCCACGGTAGGCATGCGCCACTCCTCCCCCCAATTGGCGCGAGCAGCATCATCAGATGGCACCAACTTAAATAACCTGTCACCAACAGAATACTTCAACAGAAACTGGGTGTCTTTTTTGCACCACAGATAGGTGTTCCACGAGTAATATTGCTTTGGTTTGGTCTCGCCCCATGCGAAGTACGTGCCGAAGCCAGAATCCTTCTCAGCACCCACATTCATGTTAGCCCACTTCACACTAAGGCCCAGATCCACTGCCTCTACGCCGCCTGGCGTTTTGGCATCATTAACCTGAGCATAGCCTACTGTCCCAAACAAAATGACAGACAGTGTCAATAAAAAAAACTTCTTCATATTAACCTGATTTTGTTGCAAAGATACAAACTCTTTTTGAAACTACCAAATAGAATGCTGTTTTTGTTTTACGACAGAACTTATCTGTTGTAACACCGTGCCATCTGATTTTCAGATTTTCTCATTTTTACCTTGATTTTTCAGCCCTAAAACTGGGAGAGACTTATGCACACCGTGCAAAAGTCTGCCCCAAAACTGAGGCACGTTTATGCACACCGTGCAGAATCTTCACCCAAAACTCAGGCACGTTTATGCACACCGCGCAAAATCTTCACCCAAAACTTAGGCACGTTTATGCACATCGTGCAAAATCTTCCCCCAAATCTCAGGCACATTTATGCACCCCGTGCATAAGTCTCTCCCAGTTTTGAGGCAAGGTTTTGAAGTTCCAGAATGGTTTTTCACGGATTTAGGACAAGGATTTCAAACTCTTGGATGGCTTGTCTTGGATCTGGGACATGTCATTTTGATCTTTTTAAAAATCAGCCCCAAATCAGGGAGAAGATATTCCGAGGTGAATATCTTCTCCCTGATTTTAGGCAAGTTTTCACGCCTCACAAAGTGTCAGACACATTGATTATGGAATTTGTGCCATTTCGAATGACACAATTTCACCGCTATGGAAGAAATCAGTAGTAACAACCAAGACTACCAGACACATGTCTATTATCTTAAGTTTGCGCTTCAATTTGCAGACTATCAAGTCGATGAACTAGTCGACTCTTTCAATCATGGCATTGATGTATCATGTATACATAATGGTCACTCGACTTGGTTCAATCACCACGTCAGATACAACATTTTCGAGAACAGACTCGAAAGAAATGATTAACATCTAATCTCTTCATAAAGTTCTGCCTATACAGTCTGCTCTTTGTAAAGGTGGAACTTGCTAATTCTCTGATCCGCTGCTTTCGGCAGCCATCAGCATTGTTCGTTCTCTCAGAAGATTATTCCTTTCAAATGTATAACACAAAATGTGTAGTTTGTCAACGAACGATCCAAAGCCAGGAATACCGCCCGAACCTCACGAATAAGGGTGGTACCGGCTAAGCAATAGAAGATGATGATAGCATCGAAAATAGTGGTGAGAAGTGAGAGGTAAGAGGCGAGAGAATACCGCAAAAGCCATGTCATAGCAAAGACAAAAGCAATCAGAAAGATTGCCATCAGAGCGCCCTTTAACTTCCGATAAGAGCCTTTATTGAGTAGATGCCCTCCGAAGGCAATCATCTTTCCGAACCAGACTATCGGATGCGGCAGTCTGGCGGGATCGCCAAGCAACAGATCTAGCACCCAACCGATCAGTAATGAGTCCATCGTTTATATTTCACTTTTTTCTGTATATCTGCTGCAAAATTACAAAATAATTTGTATCTTTGCAACAAAATAGGTCGAAAATAGGAATACGCTATGAAACGTATCATACTCATAACAGGCGGCCAGCGCTCAGGCAAGAGCACAAAGGCCGAGAAACTGGCGCTGAGCCTGAGTGCCAATCCCGTTTATGTGGCGACGGCACATATCTGGGACGAGGAGTTTCGTGAACGTGTCCGCAGACATCAGGAGCGTCGTGGACCACAGTGGACGAACATCGAAGAGGAGATGTATCTGAGCTGCCACGATCTCTCTGGACATGTGGTCGTCATCGACTGTGTGACGCTTTGGCTCACTAATTTCTTCTTCACCAACGATTCCGATGTAGACAAGTCGATGGAATTGGCAAAGGCTGAGTTTGATGCCTTCACGGCAAAAGAAGCCACTTATATCTTCGTCACTAACGAGATCGGCCTCGGGGGTGTCAGCGAGAATGCCATCCAGCGCAAGTTTACGGATCTTGAAGGCTGGATGAACCAGTATATTGCCTCAAAAGCCGACGAAGTGATTCTGATGGTGAGTGGTATTCCCGTAAAAGTGAAAGGGTGAAAAAAGATGAGAGCGTTCGATATACATCCCACAGAAAAGTCGTTGCAGGCGGCAATCCTAGAGAAGATCGACAACCTGAACAAACCCAAAGGTTCTTTGGGGCGTCTGGAGGAACTGGCGATGCAAGTCTGTCTGATTCAACAGACACTCACACCCTCGTTAGACCACCCTTGTCACCTGTTGCTTGGTGGTGATCACGGCATAGAACGGGAGGGTGTCAGCGTGTCGCCTCGTGAGATCACCTGGCAACAAATGATTAACTTTACTCGTGGCGGTGGCGGAGTAAACATGTTCTGTCGCCAGCACGGATTCAAGTTGCGTATTGTCGATGTCGGCGTGGACTATGATTTTTCTGCCATCGAAGGCATAATCGACCGCAAGATAGCCCGAGGTACCAAGAACTTCCTCTACGAGCCCGCCATGAGTGAGGACGAATTCAACCAAGCGATACAAATCGGCTCAGACCTCGTAGATGACTGCTATGCGGAGGGCTGTCGCATCCTGAGCATCGGCGAGATGGGCATTGCCAACACCTCGCCCTCCAGCATCTGGATGCATCTCTTCGGAAACATTCCCCTCAAGGATTGTATCGGAGCCGGGGCTGGACTCAATAACGATGGCATCCGCCACAAGTATGAGGTGCTGGCGAAGGCGATTGATAAGTTTAATGGGTCTAATGGGCAGCCCATTAAACCCATTATTGCTCTTCGCTATTTCGGCGGCTTCGAGATGATTGCCGCCATTGGTGCCATGCTCCGTGCGGCTGAGTTACACCTTATAGTATTAATAGACGGTTTTATCATGACAGCCTGTGCTTTAGCAGCCATCCAACTGTATCCCGCCTCACAGGACTATATGATCTTTACCCACTGTGGCGATGAGAGCGGACATCAGAAGATGTTGGATATCATCGGTGCCAAGCCCCTACTCTATCTCGGTCTCCGTCTGGGCGAAGGAACAGGCGCCCTCTGTGCCTTCCCCATCATCGACTCTGCCGTCCGCATGATGAACGAGATGAACAACTTCCAGAAGGCGAAGATCACCAAATATTTCTGATATTATTCCTCTTAATAGAACTTAAAGTACCTGCGGGCATTGTTGTACGAGATATCCTCTACCATACGACCCAGGATATCCATATCGCAGGGCAGCAGACCGCGCTCCACATCGTTGCCGAGCAGGTTGCAGAGAATACGACGGAAATACTCGTGACGCGGATACGAGAGGAACGAGCGTGAGTCAGTCAGCATGCCCACAAACCTCGACAATAGTCCGAGTACCGAGAGGGCATTCATCTGTTTGATCATACCGTCCATCTGGTCATTGAACCACCAGCCACTGCCCAGTTGTATCTTTCCCGGCTCACCGCCTTGGAAATTGCCGAGCATCGTGGCGATCATCTCGTTGGCGCAGGGGTTCAGCGTGTAAATGATGGTACGCGTCAGTTTGTCACGCTGGCAAAGATTATCAAAGAACCTCGACATCGCCTTCGCAGTGTTAAACTCGCCGATGGAGTCGAAGCCCGTATCGGGGCCTAAGAGGTTGAACATCTTCGTATTGTTGTCGCGGATAGCACCATAATGGAACTGCTGCGTCCAGTCGGCATCAGCATCCATCTCCGCCATTACCGTCAGGAAGCAGTTTTTGTACTGACGTATCTCGACGGCAGAGAGTTGCTGCCCACGCAGGGCCTTGCTGAATATGGTCTCAATCTGCGAGTCGGTATAGGGCTCGTCGTAAAACTCTTCCAGTCCGTGGTCGGAGAGCCTACAGCCCTGGGCAGCAAAGAAGTCGTGGCGCTTCTGCAAGGCGTCCACCATATCGGCAAACTTGCGGATCTCCGTGCCACTGACATGTGAGAGTTCATCGATATACACTGCGAACCCGGCCTTCTCGATATTCATCGCCTTGTCGGGGCGCCACGCGGGCAACATTATCGGGTCATCATCAGCCTTGTGCTTGGCGTACTCGATATGGTTGTGTAGGTCATCGATCGGGTCATCGGTAGTGCAGACGCACTCCACGTTGTAGTGCTTCATCAGACCACGGGCGGAAAACTCCGGCTGACGCAGTTTCTCGTTACACTCGTCGAATATCTCACGGGCGGTCTTGGGACTCAGTTGCTTCGTGATGCCGAAGGCGGTCTTCAATTCCAGATGCGTCCAATGGTACAGCGGGTTGCGGAAACAGTAGGTGATAGTTTCTGCCCACTTCTCAAACTTCTCCCAGTCGCTGGTGTCCTTGCCCGTACAATACTTTTCCTCCACCCCATTGGTGCGCATAGCACGCCACTTGTAGTGGTCGCCGCCCAGCCACACTTCGGTGATCGACTTGAAACGGTGGTCGTTGGCCACCATCTCGGGGTCGAGGTGACAGTGATAGTCGATGATCGGCATCTTAGCCGCATAATTGTGATACAGGTCCTGCGCCGTCTTGGTGTCGAGGACGAAGTTGTCGTCGTTGAATGGCTTCATTTCGTTTAATCTTTTTCGGGTGCAAAGTTTATATAAGAGAGAATCATGTTCACTATCTCATCCTCGGTTTTACCGTCGGCTTTGATGACAAGGTCGTAATTACGGGTATCGTAGCGCGAGGTACCGGTATACTTCATGACATAGTTCTCGCGCATCTTATCTACCTTCTCGATGGTCTTACGGGCCTCTTCCTCGGTCACCTGCTGCTTGCGCATCACACGCTCAATACGGAAAGGCAACGAGGCTTGTATAAGGATGCTCAGGTGATTGGGATGATTGCGAAAAACGAAGAAAGCGCTGCGACCGGCAATGACACACGACTCCTCCTCGGCGATACCTTGCAGGATATCCGTCTCGGCCTTGAATATCTCGTCAGTAGTCAGCATGTCGGGCATACTCACAGGATCCACCTGATAATATTGTAGGCCGCTTCCGGCACCCCATCCTTCACCAATACGTGCTATACGCTTAAAGTCTTCCCACCAGGAATGGTTGCGGCCCTTCAACTTTTCAATTTCCTCGAAGGTGAGGTTAAACTTATCCTCCAACTCTTTGATGAGTGCCTTGTCGTAGAATTCCACACCTAACTTCTCTGCTAACTTGCGGCCTATTGTTCTACCGCCACTACCCAACTCACGGTTGATGGTAATGATATATTTATCGTCCTTGTTCATAATAAGACCTTTTGATGATTCATAGTGCAAAGGTACAAATAATTTTCGAAAAATGCATGATTCCTCATAGTTTTTTTCACCATGTCGATAAAAATTTGTATCTTTGTCGCCAAGAACATCATAACAGAATTCCATATGCAACGGAGAGTACTTCTTATCTACACCGGCGGGACTATCGGCATGAACCGCAACCCGCAGACGGGTGCACTCGAGCCCTTCGACTTTGAGCATCTGCTCAACAGTGTGCCTGAACTCATGCAGTTCGACACCCAAATCGAAACCTTCCAGTTCGACCCTCCTATCGATTCCAGTGACATGACGCCTGCCCTGTGGACCGACCTGAGTCATTGCATCGCAGACCGTTACTGGCAGTACGACGGATTTGTGGTGCTGCACGGCACTGACACGATGGCCTATACCGCCTCTGCCCTGTCCTATATGTTGGAGAACCTGACGAAGCCCGTCGTCTTCACGGGTTCACAGTTGCCCATCGGACAGTTGCGCACCGACGGCAAGGAAAACTTGATTTCCTCAATAGAGATTGCTGCTGCCTGTGATGAAGAGGGCCACGCCCTGGTGCCCGAGGTGGGTATCTACTTCAACTCTCACCTGCTGCGTGGCAACCGCACCACGAAGCAGAGCGCTGAGGAGTTCAACGCCTTCGAGTCGTTCAACTACCCGCACCTCGTCGATGCCGGTGTGAACATCGCCTACCACCGTGAGCGCATCCTCAAACCCGACTTCTCGAAGCCGATGACACCCCACTTCCGCCTCGACAACAACGTGATCATCTTCTCGCTCTTCCCCGGTATCCGTGAAGACCTGATCCGACATATCATCCACACACCCAACCTGAAAGCCATCGTGATGCGCACCTTCGGCTCGGGCAATGCGCCCCAGAGTCCCTGGCTGCTGAACGCCCTCAAAGAAGGTACGAAGAACGGCAAGGTGATTGTGAATGTCAGCCAGTGCCTGCAAGGCGCCGTCGAGATGTCACGCTACGATTGCGGCTATCATCTGCAAGAGGCTGGTGTCATCAGCGGACGCGACATGACGGTGGAGAGTGCCGTCACCAAACTAATGCATCTCCAAAGCCACCATCCCGACGATCCTGAAACGGTACGCAGCCTGATGCAACAAAGCATCCGAGGCGAAATGACGATATAAAAAAAGAATCCCCGTCGGGTCGACCGGCGGGGATTTTTGATTGAGATTAATCTTCTTCCTTCATCTCTTCCTCGTGCTGCTTGATCAGCGCCTGCTGGATGTCGTTCGGTACCAGTTCGTATGAAGAGAACTTGGTGTTGAACGAAGCACGGCCACCGGTCAGCGAACTGAGTGCGATGGAGTAACTGGCCAACTCTTTGAGAGGAATCTTGGCAGAGAGTTTCTGATAGCCAGCCTCACTGTCCATACCCATAATGATGGCACGACGACCTTGCAGGTCACTCATCACATCACCCATATAGTCGGCGGGTACGAGCACTTCGAGATCGTAGATAGGCTCCAACACCTTAGGACCGGCCTCTTTGAAGGCTGCCGAGAAGGCGTTACGGGCTGCCAGCATGAACGACAATTCATTGGAGTCAACCGGGTGCATCTTACCGTCGTAGACGATGACACGGACGTCACGGGCATAAGAACCTGTCAATGGGCCCTGTTCCATACGCTCCATCACACCCTTCAAGATAGCGGGCATGAAGCGCATATCGATGGCACCGCCGACGACGCTGTTGATGAAGACGAGTTTGCCGCCCCATTCCAGATCCTTCTCTTCCTTAGACTTGATGTTCATCTTGAACTCCTGACCGTTGATGGTGAACGATGTAGGATCGGGCATACCGTCCTGATATGGTTCCACAATCAGGTGAACCTCACCGAACTGTCCGGCACCACCCGACTGCTTCTTATGACGATAGTCGGCACGGGCCATCTTCGTGATGGTCTCACGATACGGGATCTTCGGCTCCAAGTATTCAATCTGGATCTTCTCATTGTTCTCCATACGCCACTTCAAGGTGCGGAGGTGGAACTCGCCCTGTCCGTGAACGATGATCTGGCGCAACTCCTTCGACTGCTCGACCACCCATGTGGGATCCTCCTGACGCATCTTGTTCAGGGCAGACATCATCTTCTCAGTCTCTGACTCGTTGATGGCCTTGATGGCACGAGAGTACTTCGAGTTCGGATAGACGATGAAGTCGAACTTATTGTCAGCATCCTTGCCGTTCAAGGTGTTACCCGTCTTCACATCCTTCAACTTCACGGTACAGCCGATATCACCGGCATTGAGTTGATCCACCTGTACACGGTTGGCACCAGCGCAGGCATAGAGTGTACCGATACGCTCCTTCGAGCCACGGTCGGCATTGGTCAGGTCGTCGCCGCTCTTCACGCTTCCGCTCATCACCTTGAAGTAAGATACCTCACCGATGTGGGGCTCCACACCAGTCTTGAAGAAATAGAGTGAAGAGGGACCATTTGTGTCGGGCGTAATCTCCTTGCCAGCAGTGTTCTTCACCTTCGGCATCTCGCTGACGAAAGGCACCACGTTGCCGAGGAACTCCATCAGACGGCGCACACCCATATCGCGACCTGCGCAGACGCAGAACACGGGGAAGATGCTGCGTGTGACGAGGCCCTTGCGGATACCCTCGCGCATCTCGTCCTCGCTGAGGTCTTCGGTCTCGAAGAACTTCTCCATCAGCGAGTCGTCGCCGGCGGCAGCAGCCTCCACAAGGGCAGCCTTCATCTCCTTGGCCTTATCCAACTGGTCGGCGGGGATGTCCTCGATGATGGGTGCACCACCCTCGGGCTTCCAAGAGTACTTCTTCATCAGCAGCACGTCGATCACGCTGTTGAAACCGGCACCTGTGGCAATCGGATACTGTACGGGCACGCAGTTCGGACCGTAGGTCTCTTTCAGACGGGCCAGGATCTGGTCGAAGTCGCAGTTGTCTCGATCCAACTGGTTCACCAGGAAGATCACGGGCTTCTGGAACTTCTCCGTGTTGCGGAAAGCATTCATCGTACCCACCTCGGGACCGTACTGGCCGTTGACGAGGATCACAGCCTGATCCGTCACGTTCAGGGCGGTGATGGCACCTCCCACGAAGTCGTCAGAACCCGGGCAGTCGATGATGTTCAGTTTCTTATTGTTCCACTCCACATGGAAGACGGTAGAGAACACGGAGTAGCCGTATTCCTGCTCCACGGGGAAGTAGTCGCTCACGGTATTCTTCTGTTCTACAGTACCACGACGCTTGATAATACCTGCTTCGAAAAGCATTGCCTCGGCAAGAGTGGTCTTGCCGCTACCCGCACTGCCAATGAGTGCGATGTTTTTGATCTCATTTGTTTGATAAATCTTCATATCTGTCGGTTTTTTAGGTAAATTATTCGTTTTGAGTGCGCTAAATTAGACATTTTTTCAGAAATCACCAAAGAAATCTTTCTATTATTAAACAAAATTAGTAATTTTACCGCCGGAATGGCAGGATTATACATACATATTCCATTTTGCAGGAGCCGTTGCATCTATTGCGGCTTCTATTCGACAACCGCCCTCGATCTCCGCCAACGGTATGTCGAAGCACTCTGCAAGGAGATGGCGCTGCGCCCCTCGGATGAGCAGGAGATCGAGACCATTTATCTCGGTGGTGGCACACCCTCGCAACTGACGATTCCCCAACTGCATCAGATCTTCGAGTCTCTCTCTATATATAATAAGGTGTCGCCCGATGCCGAGGTAACCATCGAGATGAACCCCGACGACGTGACAGAGGCGTTTGCCGACGGACTGTGCTGGTTGCCCGTCAACCGTGTATCGATGGGCGCCCAGACCTTCGACGACGAACGCCTGAAATGGTTGCACCGCCGCCATACCTCGCGCCAGGTGGCAGAAGCCTTGGAACGCCTGCGCGACAATGGTATCCAGAACATCAGCATCGACATGATGTACGGTTTCCCGGGCGAAACCCTCGACGACTGGCAGGCCGACATCACCGCCGCCCTGAGTCTGAATGCGGAACATCTCTCCGCCTATTGCCTCATGATAGAAGAAGGCACGCCCCTTGCGCAAATGCATCAAGAGGGTTCTGGCGAAGAACTGGAACGCTCGATGTATGAACGCCTTATCGACCGCCTCGCATCCGCAGGCTACAAACACTACGAAATCTCCAATTTCGCCAAACCAGGTTTCCGTTCCCGTCATAACTCATCCTACTGGAACGACACCCCCTACATCGGTCTCGGTGCTGCCGCCCACTCCTACGACGGCCACACCCGTAGTTGGAACATTGCCGACATACGCCAGTACATCGAGGGCATGGAGAGTGGCAAGCGCCTTTTCGACGCCGAGACCATTGAAGGCGACACCCGTTACAACGACCGTCTCACCGTTGCCCTCCGCACCCGTGAGGGGCTCGACCTCTCTACCCTCTCCGACCGTCACCGTGACTATGCCATCAAGAATGCCCGCCGTTTCCTCAACGACGGGCTTCTCCACATCACCCCTGCCAATCACCTCGCCCTCACCCGCCGCGGTCTCTTCGTCAGCGACATGATCATCAGCGAACTGATGCTGGTGTGATTCTGACTGGGACAAATCAATAATATAGGGATCACTTCACGGAGGCGATGAGTTCGTCGGGGGTGACGAGGGCCTGCTCACCGGTCTGCATGTTTTTGAGCGTCAGTTTGCCGGCAGCGATCTCGTTCTCGCCGGCGAGGGCCACGAAGGGGATCTGCTTGGCATTGGCGTACGACATCTGCTTCTTCATCTTGGCGGCATCGGGGAATATCTCCGTGCGTATGCCGGCAGCACGGGCCTGCGCCACGAAGGGCAGGCAGTAGGCCGTCTCGCGCTCGCCGAAGTTGATAAAGAGCAGTTGCGTGCCGTTGACGGCATCCTTGGGATAGGCATCGAGGGCGTTGAGCACATCGAAGATGCGGTCGATGCCGAACGAGATGCCGACACCTGAGATGCCGGGCATGCCGAAGATGCCGGTGAGGTTGTCGTAGCGCCCACCGCCGAGGATGGAGCCCATCGGCACATCGAGGGCCTTGACCTCGAAGATGGCACCGGTGTAGTAGTTCAGTCCGCGGGCCAGGGTCAGGTCGAGTTGGATCTCATTTTTCAGAGGTGAGAGGTGAGAGGTGAGAGAATAGCACGGGTTTCCTCCACCCCACGCATGCCGGTCTCGCTGGCTGCGAGCACCTGGGCGATGGTGTCGAGTTTCTCGTCGTTCGTGCCTTCGAGGGTGATGATGGGTTGCAGTTTGGCAATCTGCTCCTCGGTCAGTCCGTCGTCACGCAGTTCGGCATTCACATTGTCGAGGCCGATCTTGTCGAGTTTGTCGATGGCAACGGTGATGTCGACAATCTTGTCGGCGGCACCGATGACCTCGGCGATGCCGGAGAGGATTTTCCTGTTGTTGATCTTGATCTGCACGCGCACGCCGAAACGCGAGAAGACGGTGTCGACGATCCGCATCAGTTCGACTTCGTTGAGCAGCGAGTCGGAGCCCACGATGTCGCCATCGAACTGCCAGAACTCACGGTAACGGCCTTTCTGCGGACGGTCGGCACGCCACACGGGCTGCATCTGGTAGCGCTTGAAGGGCAGTTGGAGTTCCTCGCGGTGCATCACCACGTAGCGGGCGAAGGGCACGGTGAGGTCGTAGCGCAGGCCCTTCTCACAGAGTTGGGCGGCCAGGTGGAGGCTGTTGCGCTCGCGGAGTTCGTCGTCAGTGACTTTCGACAGGAAGTCGCCGCTGTTGAGCACCTTGAAGAGCAGTTTGTCGCCCTCCTCGCCGTACTTGCCCATCAGCGTGCCGAGGGTTTCCATCGCGGGGGTCTCTATCTGCTGGAAGCCGTAGAGTTGGTACACCTGCTTGATGGTATCGAAGATGTAGTTGCGCTTGGCCATCTCCTGCGGGCCAAAGTCGCGCGTACCTTTGGGAATGCTTGGTTTCATTTGACTATAGAGATTTGACTATAGATTATAGACATTATTTGCGGACGATGGTCTGAGCGCGGTCGGGGCCGATACTGATGATCT
>JAGCRH010000139.1 GCA_017964785.1 Prevotella sp. | reverse complement strand
CAACCATGACTGGACAATCAACTGGGGCGGCTCTCTTGACAATCTGACTCAGGATGGTGCGAACCTCAAGATCGACGAGGCAGGTACCTATTTTATCCAGTTCTTCCCCATCTGCGAGACAAAGTCATACTGCGTCATTACCAAGAACGCCCCCGCACCATCAGGCCCGGAGCCTTACGCTGTGCTGAGCCAAGACAACACCGTGATGACATTCTACTACGATGAGAACAAGGCGGAGCGCAACGGCATGAGCGTTGGACCGTTTACATACACCTATGATGGTACGTATATAAGAGATTTAGTTAGACCTATTTGGTACGAGTATAGAGAAGGTATTACAAATGTGATATTTGATGCCTCCTTCGCCAACTGCACCACACTCACCAGCACGGCGTTCTGGTTCTATGGATGTAAAAACCTCACTTCTATAACAGGCATTAATTATCTCAAAACCGATAATGTGACTGATATGGGATTTATGTTCAGAGGCTGCTTAAGCCTAACGAGTCTTGATGTGAGTGGGTTCAATACTTCGAATGTAGAAAGATTCTGTGGTCTGTTTACCAACTGCTCATCGCTAACAAGCATTGACGTCAGCCATTTTGACACAAGCAATGCCTGGGACTTCCGCTTAATGTTCAGCGGATGTTCTTCACTAACGGAATTGAATGTAAGCAATTTCAACACTGAGAACGCTGAAGGAATGGGAGGCATGTTCGAAGTGTGTACCAAACTGACCAAACTGGACCTGCGCAACTTCAATACTGAGAAAGTCTTTGGTATGGGATGGATGTTCTGTGATTGTTCCGCCTTGACTGACCTTGACATCAGCAGTTTCAAGACATCTTCTGTGGGTGAAATGAATGCTATGTTTGCAGGCTGCGAATCACTGACAAATATTGATGTACGCCATTTCGACACGTCGAATGTAACGCTGATGTGGGGGATGTTTTATGACTGTCCCGGCATCACTTCCTTGGACGTGACCAATTTTGACACCAAGAATGTTACATACATGCAAGAAATGTTCTATGGATGTAGTGGTCTCACTTCCTTAGACCTAAATAACTTTGACACGTCGAGCGTGATTGATATAGAGGGAATGTTCTATGGCTGTTCCAGTCTTACCTCACTTGATCTGAGCAACTTCAATACATCGAATGTAAAGAATATGCGCAATATGTTTGAGAGTTGTAATAATCTGAAAACAATCTACGTTTCCGATAAATGGTCTATTGCAAACGTAACTTCAGAATACCCGTACGATGAAAATACTGTTATTGATGGACGTTTGGGTATCTTTACTGACTGCATCAATCTCGTTGGCGGTGCAGGAACTCATTATGACTCCAACAATACTGATGTTACTTATGCCCATATCGACGGAGGTACAACAAATCCCGGTTACTTCACTCGTAGCGGTGATGCACCTTGGGTTGATCCCGCAGGTAATCTAGAGCCCTACGCCGTGCTGAGCGACAACAACACCGTGCTGACATTCTACTATGATGAGAAAAAAGCAGAACGCAATGGTATGGGCGTTGGGCCGTTTACAATTACGTATGACCCAGACAAACATGATTATATATCTAATTCTGGCTGGAACGAACAGAAAGAAAGCATTACAAACGTGGTGTTTGATGCCTCATTCGCCAATTGCACCACGCTGACAAGCACAGCCTACTGGTTCTATGAATTGTGGAATCTAACATCCATCAGTGGCATCAACAATCTCAAGACGGACAACGTGACGAGCATGAGTTCTATGTTCGAGGGTTGTGGCGACTTAACGAACCTTGACGTGAGCAACTTCAAGACAGAGAATGTTAAGAATATGGATTGGATGTTCCATGCCTGTGGCGGCTTGACGAACCTTGACGTGAGCAACTTCAAGACAGACAAAGTGACGAATATGGCCGGGATGTTCCATGGCTGTTCCGGCTTGACGAGCCTTGACGTGAGCAATTTCAAGACGGACCAAGTGACGAGCATGAGTTTCATGTTCTATGGCTGTTCCAGTCTGACTAACCTTGACGTGAGCAACTTTAAGACAGAGAATGTTAAGAATATGGATTGGATGTTCTCTCTCTGTTCCGACCTGACGAGCCTTGACGTGAGCAACTTCAAGACAGACAGCGTGACGGACATGAACGGTATGTTCGAGGGCTGCTTTAACTTGACAAGTCTTGACCTCAGTAACTTCAAAACAGACAACGTGACAGACATGAAAAGGATGTTCGAACGCTGTTTCAGCCTCATTAGTCTTGATATAAGCAGTTTCAACACATCGAATGTAACAGAAGGTTTTGGAAACTATTTCTTAGAGTGTTCAAATCTCGCCTCTATTCAGGCTGGTAGTGCCAATATCCCTGCGGCCCAGTATGCAGAGATCGGCAACTCGAACCTGCTGGTCTATGTGGAGGCCGACTCGCTGGCTCCGCAGGGTGTGCAGAACGTCGTAGTCAATGGCGTGGCAAAGGAGATCATCCTGACGGATGCTACATCTGGCAACAACAATTTCTTCTGTCCGGAGCCATTCAGGGCTGAAAGGATCAGTTATACCCGTAACTTCCGACAGAACACCGTCATCGGTAAGAGTCGCGGATGGGAAGGTCTCACCCTACCCTTCGCCGTGCAGACCATCACCCATGCGACACAAGGACAAATCTCCCCCTTCCGTAACGATGCCAGCAACAAGCACTTCTGGCTCAGGCAGATGACCAGCAACGGACTCACCTACGCAAAGACCATCGAGCCGAACGTACCTTACCTCATCGCCATGCCTAACAGCACGGACTACTTCGACGAGTTCAACCTCGCAGGTCGTGTCACCTTCTCGGCAGAGAACGTGGAGGTGCCAAGGACGGAGTTCGGCAGGTACGCCACCAATGAGATACAACTCGTTCCCACCTTCACGCGTGTGGCTGCATCAGACAGCGTCTATGCCCTGAACGTAAGCAATGCCCGTGACGGCTATGCCGAGGGTAGCGTGTTCATCCGTAATTCCCGTGAGGTACGTCCTTTCGAGGTCTATTCGAACCACCTCACCAATGGTGTACGTCCTCGCTTCATCCCCGTCAATGCTAAGGTCAACATGGAAGATACAGGCATAGACAACGTGGAGATGGATGCTCCAGAGGGCGACTGGTACACCATCGAGGGCTACAAGATGCAAAGCGAGCCCAAGAGAAAAGGTGTCTACATCCAGAATGGCAAGAAGCGGGTCATGAAATAACCCGCCCTTATTGCTGAATAACCCACGCTTATTGGAAAATAACCCGCCCTTATTGGAAATTAAGGACGGGTTATTTCGTTTTGACAAGCGTCAGCCTTCTTTATTAAGGTTGGCAGAGGGCTGTGCAGACTTTGTCTTGGAAAGCCTTGCCGTCGGCATTCCTCATCACCCCTTGGTTGATGATGCAGAAGGCAAGCAGATGGTTGTTGGCCGTGCGGCAGTAACCTGCCAGTGAGGATACCCCCGTCAGCGTGCCCGTCTTGGCACGGACGTTTCCTTTCGTATATTCGCCCTTCATGCGTTTTTCCAGCGTACCATCCTCGCCTGCAACGGGCAGGCAGGGATAAAGGCTGCTGTAGATCTCGGAGTTGCGGTAGGCATAGCGCAGCAGGCGCACCATCAGTTCCGGACTCACATAGTTGTAGAGCGATAGTCCGCTGCCGTCGGCAATCTTATAGTTGTCGGGGTTGAGACCGATCTTGCTGATGAGTTTTTTGATGTGTGTGCGGGCATTCGCAGCAGAAGCACGTTTGGTACCGCCAGATGCGGCTATCTGATAGAACATCGACTCAGCGTAGAGGTTATCGCTCTCTTTGAGCATCCGTGTCAGGATCTGGTCGATGGCATGGTAGCGGGAGCCCACCACATAGGCGCCATTGGGTAGGATGCCTTCGGCGAAATTGTCTTCCACCACGATATTCTTGTTGCGCATCTCGTCAACGAAGTTACGGAGGAAATCAGCCTTCTTCGAGATGAGCAGCGGTGAGAGGATGGGGTTGTCGTCATCCCAGCACCAGCCCTCGCCTAAGCGTGTCTCGTCCTTCATCGAGTAGTCGCCGACGATACGGCCTCGGATGGTGTCGACACCCATACCGATGACACGGTCGACGAAGGCCCCCATGTCGTCATTGTTGAAACGGGGATCCATACCACCCACACAGTAGAGGTCGCCATTGAGCACGTTGCCAATCAGATTACCCGTATAATATAAAGAGGTACGGAACTGGTAGTTGCTGCCCAGTTTGTCAAGGGCTGTGATGGCTGTCACCAGTTTCATCACGGAGGCGGGGCGCATAGTCTGGCGCTCGCCATAGCGGAAGATGATGGTGTCGGCGGTGAGGTCGTAGACCATCAGTCCCACCTGTGACCTTTTCAGCAGGGGCTCGTCCAACAATTTGTCGAGTCGGGTGATGACATTCTCCGGCCAAGGGAGAGCCAAGGATTCAGGAGTCAGGAGACAGGAGTCAGGAGACAGGAGTGTGGAGTCGATGGGTTCGGTGAAGGCTACCTTGTAGTTGCCCACCTCCTGCGGTTCTGTCTGTGCTCGCAGCCCTGCCGTGAGACACAGAATATAGGATAAAAACAGTATTTTCTTCATATTCATCGGCAAAAATACAAAATAATAATGAATTATGAATAATGAATTATGAATTATTTTGTATCTTTGCAGCAGATTATTGATTTTGATTATGGTTTACAAGTACGACTTCCTGATTATCGGTGCCGGTGTGGCTGGCATGAGTTACGCCTTAAAGGTGGCGAAAGCAAAGAAGGGTAAGATCTGTATGATCTGCAAGACCTCGCTCGACGAGGCCAATACCTCGTTTGCCCAGGGTGGTGTCGCCTCGGTGACAAACCTGGCAGTGGATAACTTCGAGAAGCATATCGAGGACACGATGATTGCCGGTGACTATATCAGTGACCCCAAGGCCGTGGAACAGGTTGTCACGAAGGCACCGGAACAGATCCAGGAACTGGTCAACTGGGGTGTTAACTTCGACAAGAAGGATGACGGTACCTTCGACCTGCACCGTGAGGGCGGACATTCCGAGTTCCGTATCCTGCACCATGCCGACGATACAGGTGCTGAGATCCAACGTGGACTGATGGAGGCCGTACGCAACAATCCCGACATCGAGATCAAGGAGAACCACTTCGCCGTGGAGATCATCACCCAGCACCATTTAGGCGTTCGTGTCACCCGTCGTTCACCGAATATCCAGTGTTACGGTGCCTACGTGCTGAACCCTGAGACACAGAAGGTGGATACCTATCTCTCGAAGATGACCGTGATGTGTACGGGTGGTTGCGGGGCTGTCTATCTGACGACCTCGAACCCTGTCATCGCTACGGGCGACGGCATCGCTATGGTATATCGTGCCAAGGGAACGGTGGCTGATATGGAGTTCGTGCAGTTCCATCCCACGGTGCTGCATAACCCGAAAGAGACACATCCCGCCTACCTCATCACCGAGGCAATGCGTGGCTACGGCGGTATCCTGAAACTGCCCAATGGCGAGGAGTTCATGCAGAAGTACGACGAACGTCTCTCACTGGCACCGCGTGACATCGTGGCCCGTGCCATCGATAAGGAGATGAAGATCCATGGCATCGACCATGTCTGTCTCGACGTGACCCACAAGGATCCTGAGGAGACACGTCACCATTTCCCGAATATCTACCAGAAATGTCTGTCGATGGGTATCGACATCACCACCGACTATATCCCGGTGCGTCCGGCAGCCCACTATATGTGTGGCGGTATCAAGGTGGATCTCAACGGACAGTCGAGCATCGAACGCCTCTATGCCCTCGGCGAATGCTCGTGCACAGGACTGCACGGCGGCAACCGTCTGGCCTCCAATTCTCTTATTGAGGCAGTGGTCTATGCTGATGCGGCTGCCAAGGACTCGTTGCAGCACGTGGACCTCTACGACTTTAATGAGAAGGTGCCGGAATGGAACGACGAGGGTACGATGACCAACGAGGAGAAGGTGCTCATCACGCAGAGTGTCAAGGAGGTGAACCAGATCATGGCCAACTATGTAGGTATCGTACGCAGTGACCTCCGCCTGCACCGTGCCTGGGATCGTCTGGATATGCTCTACGAGGAGACGGAGCGCCTCTTCAAGCGTGTGAAGGCCAGCAAGGATATCTGTGAACTGCGTAACATGATCAACGTGGGCTACCTCATCACCCGTTGGGCCTTGGAGCGCAAGGAGTGTCGCGGCCTCCACTTCACCATCGACTACCCCGTCCATGCGTATGACAAGTAATGAAGAAGCCCGCCGGTTGGCGGGCTTCTTCATTTATGTCTTCGGGGTTGTACACTCGTTGACGAGGTAGACAATAGACATGTAGGGGATGCCTGTGTTCGTTTCGAGGCCGATCTCACAGGTACGACTGTTCGAATAGCCCACCTCGATATGGTTGGCCTCGATCTGAGGCTTCAGTTTGCGCAGACCATACTTATTCAGTTCGGGGAAGGTGAAACCCCTGTCGCCAGCAAAGCCACAGCACCCTACCCCCTCAGGCAGATAGACCTTCGTGGAACACATCTTCGCGAGGTTGATGAGATCATCCGCCACACCCATCTGTCGGGTAGAACAGGTGATATGCAGGGCGATAGAACGGTCTGTCGGGTGGAAGTCAAGACGCGGCACGAGATATTTCATGATAAACTCTGCAGGCTCGTAGAGTTTCATCTTCTTCATCACTTTCTTCATACGGTGCAGACACGGACTCTGGGCACAGAGCACAGGATACTCGCCTTGTTTGGAAGCATTCCATAAGGCCTTTTCCAACTCACCGCTCTTACGGTCGGCAATGTCGAGCATACCCTTCGACTCCCAGATCTGGCCGCAGCACATCTTCTCCATGCCCTCAGGGAAGATCACCTCGTAACCCGCCTTCGCCATCAACTGGATCACCTCGTCCACGAGGTCGTGCTTCATCTTGCCTTGCTTCGACTGTCCCATCGTCTGGTTGATGCAACTGGGGAAGTAGACAACTTTTAGAGATGAATGTTCTTCCTCCTTATGAGGCACGGACTTCTCGATGATGAATTGAGTCAAATCGGAAGGTTTGGGCTGGCGCCTCTTCTTCGGCATGGCGGTGGTCCAGAGGGGCAGACCCATCTTGTTCATCGTCCGACAGACATTCGTCATCAACTTCGGACCGAGGGTGACGTGGGCAGCATGCGCCACATCGAGGACGACACGCAGCCCCGACTTGATACCCGCCATGTGGTTGGCAGCAAACTCACCCACCTGATAACCCAACGTCGAGTTGTTCATATCCATCTGACGGATCAGATGCGTCAACTCACCCGTATTGATCTTCATCGGACAGGAGGTGGAACAGAGACCATCCGTCGCACAGGTCTGGTCACCATAGTACTTATATTGCTGGCGCAGTTTGGCAGCCCGTTCCGGATTGGCGCCCGTGGCTTCCAACTCGCGGATCTCGCGCTGCACGGCGATACGCATACGGCTCGACAGGGTGAGTCCGCACGACATACAATTCACCTCACAGAAACCGCACTCGATACACTTGTTGGCACGCTTCACCTGTTCGATGGTCTCCTTGGCCGTCGAGAGTCTGGGATCCATCAGATACTTACCGCCATCAGGTACACTGTTGAAGTCAAAGTCGAGCACGGGCAGCGGTTTTAGGCACTTGATGAAACAGTCGGGATCATCGTTGAAGATGACGCCCTGGTTCAACAGTCCGTCAGGATCGAAGATGGCCTTGAGTTCCTTCATCGCCTCATAAGCCTTCTCGCCCCACTCGTATTTCACGAAAGGTGCCATATTTCGACCCGTGCCATGTTCTGCCTTCAACGAACCGTCATAGCCCTCTACCACCAGTTTCGCCACGTCGCGCATCATCTCCGCATAACGGGCCACCTCGTGCTCGTCGGCAAAACTCTGGTTCAGGATAAAGTGGTAATTGCCCTCGAAGGCGTGACCATAGATACAGGCATCGTCATAGCCATGATCGGCAATGAGTTTCTGGAGTTTCACCGTTGCCTCAGGCAACGACTCGATGGGAAACGCCACATCCTCTATCAGACACGATGTGCCCACAGGACGCGTACCGCCCACAGAAGGGAAGATACCGCTTCGGATGGCCCAGTACTTGCCGTAGACTGCGGGATCCTCGGTGAACTCGGCAGGGATATACAACCTGAACTGCCCCAGACACGCCTTGATCTTCGCAATCTTCTCCAACAGTTGATTGCGGGTGATGCCCTTGGTCTCCGTCAGGATAGCCGTCAGGTTATGATAGTCGCCAGGCTCCACGCCCTCTATCTTTCCTGCATCCACATCCTTCTGGTATTGCAGATACACAGGATCGTCCACACTACTCAGTGATTTATAATCCAGCATCTCGGCACTCTTCACCATCAGGTCCTCGGCACTCATCCTCAGGTCGTCCTCACCGGCCTTCAGTTTCTTCATCGCCACCACGGCCTCGCAACTCTCCTTCATCGTCAGGAAATACACCATCGCCGAGGCCTTGAACCGGTAGTCGTAGAGTGTCTTCATCGTCACTTCAGAGAGGAAGGCGAGTGTACCCTCCGACCCCACCATCGAATGGGCGATGATGTCGAAAGGATCATCGTAGGCTATCAACGGACGGAGGTTCAGGCCCGTCACATTCTTAATAGCATATTTGGTACGGATGCGCGAGGCCAGTTCCTCGTCAGCACGCACTTTATCACGCAGGGCCTCAATCTTAGCCAGAAACTCCGGATGAGATTTGCGGAAGGCCTCCCTACTCTCTTCGGAGCCTGTATCAAGGATGGTACCATCTGTCAGGATGATACGTGCCGATACCATCATTCGGTCGCTGTTGGCATGTACGCCACAGTTCATACCCGAGGCATTGTTGATGACGATACCACCCACCATCGCCGAACCTATCGACGCAGGATCAGGCGGGAACACCCGTCCAAAGGGTCTCAGGATCTCGTTGACCTTTGCCCCCACGATGCCGGGCTGTAGTTTGATGGTATCATGAGTCTCGGCCAATTCGTACTTCTCCCAATGCTTTCCCGCAACGATCAGCACCGAGTCCGTACAACTCTGTCCGCTCAGCGACGTTCCTGCCGCACGGAAGGTAAAGGGCAACTTGTATTTCCTGCACAACTGCACAATCTTCGAGATCTCCGCCTCGCCATCGCTGCGGACGACGACCTTCGGGATCTGACGGTAGAAACTGGCATCCGTTCCCCAACCGAGGGTACGGAGTTCATCGGTATAGATACGGTCAGACGACACCACCTGTCTGAGGTCTGATAAGAACTGGTTCAGCATAAGGCACAACGGGTTTTTAATTATACTTTGGTGCAAATATAAGAAAAAAATTGAAAAGTGAAAAGTGAAAAGTGAATAATATGCTGCCGCCATAACGTAATTTTGTTTTTTTCACTAAAATAAGATGGTTATATGCCTGAAAAGTCGTATATTTGTACCCAAACTTATACAATAATCACAAAGAATAACTAACAACACCTATGTCAGCATTAGTATCTGTCATCCCAATCCTGTTGCTCATCGTCCTGATGATGGGTTTCAAAGTGTCTGGTTATAAGAGTGCTATGATTACTCTTGTTGTAACAATCATCCTGGCCCTGTTTGCGGCTCCCGCCATGGGCATCATTCCGGAGAAATACGCCGAGGCTTCCGTCTTCGGCATCACCATCTGGTCGGTGGTGGAAGGCTTCCTGAAAGCCTGTTTCCCAATCATCCTGATCATCATCTGCGCGATCTTCAGTTACAATATCCTCTGTGAGACGAAGGAGATTGAGACCATCAAGACGCAGTTCATCCAGATGACCTCCGACAAGGGACTTTTGGTGCTCCTGCTGACATGGGGTCTCGGTGGTGTGCTCGAAGGTATGGCTGGCTTCGGAACGGCTGTGGCTATCCCTGCTGCTATCCTCATCGGACTGGGCTTCAAACCGATGTTCTCCGCCGTCATCTGTCTGGTGGCAAATACGGTGGCCGTAGGCTTCGGTGCCGTAGGTCTGCCTGCCACCACGCTGGCTAATCAGGTGGCAGCCAGTGGTGTGGCCACGCCCGAGGAACTCTGTGAGGTGGCGACGTTCATCATCCTGCAACTCTCACTGATGTTCTTCATCACGCCGTTCCTCATCCTGATGATGACCGACAAGACGAAGATCTTGAAGAACCTCTCCATCGCCCTCTTCGTGGGAACGTTCTCCATCATCGTGCAGTTCTGCTGTGCCCACTTCATTGGCCCGGAGACGCCTGCCATCCTCGGTTCTGTGGCGGCTATCATCGCCATGCTCATCTACAACAAACTGTTTATCCACGACGAGAACCCTGCCGACGAGGTGATTGTCGAGAAGAAGAAGTTCGGCCTCGCAAAGACTTTGAAGGCTTGGAGCGTCTATGGACTGATTATCTTCTTCATCCTGATTTCGAGTAAGATTGTGCCGCCCATCAACGAACTGCTGAACCAGACGTTAGTGACGAAGTTCGACATGCCCGTCATCGGCAATACCTTTAAATTCGGCTGGCTGTCGAATGCGGGTCTGATGATCTTCCTCGGTGCCGTGATTGGTGGACTGATCCAAGGCATGAGTTTCGGTAAACTGATGAAACTGCTGGCCAAGACCACCCTGAACTTGCAGAAGACCGTTGTCACTATCTGCTGCCTCGTAGCGATGGCCATGCTGATGAACAATACCGGTATGACCAACGACATCGCCAAGGGACTGGTGCTGTTGACTGGTGCTGCCTTCCCATTCTTTGCACCCCTCATCGGTTCTATCGGAACATTTGTCACGGGCTCGGCCACGAACGCCAACATCCTCTTCGGTAAACTCCAGGCGACTGCCGCCAGCGACTTGGGACTGGTGAACCAAGGTACGTTCTTCGGTGTCAGTGGTAACGAGACCAACTGGCTCGCCGCCGCCAACTGTGCCGGAAGTGAGGGTGGTAAACTGCTCTCACCGCAGTCGATTGCCATTGCCACGGCCGCCTGCGACATGGAGGGTCAGGATGGTGACATCATGCGCAAGACGATGCCATTCGCCATCTTCTGGATCCTGATGAACGGTCTGATGGTCTTCCTCGGTCTCCACGTCATCTGACGAACCCCTTACCACGCCATTTCCCTGACCGCCAACGGCGGAGGAGGATGATGCCCCGGATGTTCTCGTCGAGGGCAAAGCCGACCCACATGCCTATGAGTCCGTAGCCCAGCGGTATGCCGATGACATAACTCAGGCCCACGGCGATGCTCCAATTGAAGATGATGGCGATCACGACGGGATAGACGGCATCGCCCGTTGCCCGCAGGGTGCCTACGGCGAAGATGTTCGACGTGCGACCGATTTCCAGGAACCAGTCAATAACAAGTACCCAGATGCCCATGGCGATAATCTCCTGATTATCCGTCAGGGCACTGAGGATGCTGCGCCCGGAGAGAGCAAGGAGAGCGGAGCCGGTAAGCGTGATGATCATCGACCAACGGAAGAAGTAGTTGCCCAGGATGTAGGCTGCCTGATGGCGCCGCTGACCGACGAGGTGCCCCACGAGGATGTCGCCGCCCTGCGTGATACTGATACAGAAGAGGTAGACGAACATAATCATGTTATGGCAGTAGGTTCGTGTGGCCAACGCCTCGTTGCTGATCTGGTTGATGAAATAGGTGATGACCACCTGCGACAGGCAGTACGAGATATTCTCGCTCATGGCGGGGATGCCGATGTAGAGCAGGTTACGCAGTTCCTGCCAGGGAATGGGACGGAAATATCTCAGCGGGAAACGTGGGATATGCACGCGGAAATGGATAATGGCGAGCAGCACCATCGCAATGGCTCTGCTCCCTGCGGTGGCGATGGCAGCCCCCTCGACACCCAGTTGCGGACAGCCCCAGTGTCCGAAGATGAGGGCATAGTTGCCTAAGATATTCAGCACGTTGACGATGCCCGTCACCACCATCGGATAGACCACTTTGTCGGCACTGCGCAACGAGGCGGAGAACGTCAGCGACAATGCCTGGAAGAACGACAACACACCCGTCAGGCGGAGATACACCAGTCCGTCGCCCATCAACTCGGGGCGCAGTCCCATCAGTTGTAGCAGTTGCTCGGCATACAGGAACAGCAGGGCACTGACCGTCAGACTGAGCAGCAGGTTCACCACCAGCGCCATACCTACCACCTGCACCAGTCGTTTCCTCAGTCCGGCCCCGATGTACTGTGCACAGAGGATGGCGGCACCCATCGAGAAAAACTGATAGACGAGGAACACGAGCGACATGAGTTGGTTGTCGAGCCCAACGGCTGCCACGCTGTTGTCGCTGTAACGACTCAGCATCACCGTATCAACGGCACCCAACAGCATCACCAGCGCCATCTCGATAAACACCGGGATGGTGAGCACTTTCAACTGTCGTTTCAAAGATTGGTCGGGCATAATATGCAAACGGCATGGATTACATGCTGCAAAAATACAAAAATTCCCAGAAACCGCAAAAGTTTCAGGAATTATTTGTCATTTTGCAGAAAATTCCGAATATAAGTTTGTTTATTTCCGGAATTTATTGTAATTTTGCAGAAAATTCCGAATAGAATGGCACAGTACATACAACGAGAGACCTATCTTCGTCAGTTGATTGACAGGAAGGACAACGGGGAAATCAAGATCATCACCGGACCTCGACGCAGCGGCAAGTCGTGGCTGCTGAACAGAATCTATAAGGACTATCTGTTACAGACTGGCGTTACCGAAGATCAAATCATCATTGTATCGTTTGACACAGATGACGAGGAGGAAAATGGCGACCTGACTGACCGTCAGGCGCTGAAAAGTTATCTTTATGGCCATATCACCTCTGGCGATCTACCTTATTATATTATTCTCGATGAGGTTCAAGAGGTGGATGGCTTCGAGAAACTTGTCAATGGCTTGAATAAAAAGGACAACATCGATGTCTACATCACTGGCAGCAATTCCCATTTCCTTTCGTCCGATATCAAGACCATCTTCCGTGGGCGCGGCGATGAGGTGAGAGTCTGGCCTTTCTCTTTTAAAGAGTTCTGCACCAACAGAAATGAGCCTGTGAGTGAATTGTGGAAAGAGTATTATACATACGGTGGAATGCCCGGGCTACTACGCCAACGCAGCCCAGAACAGAAAGTGGCTTATCTGCAACGGCTGTGGAACAAAACCTATCTTGACGACGTAGTGGAGCGTCATCATATAAAGAACCGCGAGGCACTGTCTGCACTTGCCGATGCCCTCTGTTCATCCGTAGGATCGCTGAATAATCCAAATCGCATCGCCAATGTGATGAAAAGCGTGCAGAAGGTCAACATTGACCAGGAAACGGTAGCCAACTATATCCGTTATCTGGAAGAGGCCTTTCTTTTCGAGGGCGCCAAGAGATATAATGTCAAAGGCAATAAGTATTACGAGAGCATCAAGAAATACTATGCCGTTGATGTCGGATTGAGGAATGCCAAACTGAACTTCCGCCAGCAGGAAATCACACATATCTTGGAGAATGTCATCTATAATGAACTCCGTATGCGGGGCCTTGCCGTTGATGTGGGAGTAGTGGAGTCACGTGAGATGCGCGACGGCAAGATGCAGTATATCCAGTATGAGATAGACTTTATTGCCAATAACGGCACAGAGAAGTATTATATCCAGTCGGCCTTTGCCTTAGACACAGAGGAGAAACGCCAACAAGAACTAAACTCACTCCTGAAAATCAGCGATAGTTTCAGGAAGATTGTCATCGTGGGCAACGACATTGCAGAATATACCGACGACAATGGCATCAGGTATATGGGCCTCTTCCAGTTCCTGCTTTCAGTTTCACTGGTATAGCGACTCAAAAGAAGAAAAATACAATCATCCCCGATGGTACTCGCCATCGTTTATTTTGCCCATTCTGGTGTTTAACGTGAGTAGTTTCTATTTTACAATACAACAATACCATGTAAAAATCCCAGAAATCGCAAAAGTCTCAAGGTTTTTCTAGCCCTAAAACTGGGAGAAGATTATGCACCCCATGCATAAGTATGCCCTAAATCAGGGGCAAGGTTTTGCACACCGTGCATAGATATGCCCTGGATCTGGAGCACGTTTCTGCACACCGTGCATAGATATGCCCTGGATCTGGAGCACGTTTCTGCACACCGTGCATAGATATGCCCTGGATCTGAGGCACGTTTCTGCACACCGTGCATAGATATGCCCTGAATCTGAGGCATGGTTCTGCACACCGTGCATAAATATGCCCTGAATCTGGGGCACGTTTCTGCACACCGTGCATAAGTATGCCCTGGATCTGAGACAAGGTTTTCAAGTTTTTGAATGGTCTGCCCCCAGTTGTCGGCATATAAATCCAACTTGGGGATGGTTAACACCGTTTGGCACTGAAAATCCCTGAAACTTTTGCGGTTTATAGGGAAGTGATTGCTCAACTACACATAGAATTGTTGCACAAAGCGCGTTTTTTGTGCCACTTTACATTGGCAATTCTGTTTTTTTATTCCGATTTGCTATTTTTTTTAGGAAAATAGACCACATTATATCTCTTTTTTTGTAATTTTATCCCCCGAAAAGAAACCGAGACTAAAATGAACGATCTTTGATGAGCGATAAGGAAATCATAGATGGGCTTATAAACGGTGATGACATAATCAGTCGACAGTTCTTTATGGAGAATTGCCGACCGCTCTTTATGACCATCATCAATAAGGTTTTCTCATATCATGTAGATTATGATGAATTCGTCAATGAGTTCTATATCTATTTGATGGAGAATGATGCGGCAAGATTACGGCAGTTTGAAGGGCGTAGTTGTTTATACCAGTGGCTAAAGACGGTGGCTCTCCGTTTTGCTTTGTTATTGCGCAAAAGAAGTGTGGTGATAGATATGAATACGGATCTTCCACTCTATACCAAAGACAACATCCCAAGTGATGATTCATGGAAACATTCAAAGATTGACATTGACAATCTGCTTGGACGTATGCACAACGAACGTCATGTTTATGTCATCCGTCGGCATCTCATTGATGGTATTGACGAACCCACCCTTGCTGCAGAATTGGGTATCAAGGTCTCTAACCTATATAATATAAAGAAACGTGCAATCACAGCCCTTACCCAAGTGGCATTAACAGATATAAAGCAATATGGCAAACCAAGTAAATAATATTTCAGACGAACTGCTGGCTGCGTTTATGGATGGCAATACCACTATAGAGGAAACTCAAATGGTACTTGATGCTGCGGCAAAAGATGAAGATTTGCAAGAATTAATAGAACTGTCCATGCAGGTAGATAAAGATCTGGACGGTATGGATTTGAATTTATCATCTTCGCGCACCCGTCCTTTACCCATGTTGGAAATGGCAGCAAAAAACACTATAGACAATCTCTGCGTCATAAAATGCGAAGGATACGCTTTACGGGCATTGGGGAAAAGCCTTACAGATGAGGAGTTGGCAAAAGTGTCAGAGGAAAAAGGATGGCTTCAGGACGAAGGGACTGCATTACATTGTATCGGACAACTATCAGGTTATTATGGTCTGTATGTTTCTCATCGATACGATTGTTCATTAGATGACATTAAAGATGCATTAGAAAATGGAGATGTTGTAATTGCAGTAATTGATAATTCGGAATTGTCACTATTGCCAGACTTTGCGACCAAGAATGATAGAGAATATGGCGAGAAGCCAAATCATTCAATCGTGATAACAGATATGGATATTGAAAAAGGGGTTGTTACGTTTTTCGACCCTGACCAGAAAGAAGATAACTGCAAATATCCTTTAGAAACATTTGTTGGTGCTTGGAATGATTCTTCAAACTACCTTGTTATTATCAGTAATCAAAGTCATTATGAACCTCACCCATTAAACCTTGACGATGTCCCTTTGGAAAGTGAATTGGCGGAACTCCGTGAGGCCATCGCAGAAAATGCCCATGAAGTATGGGCTAAGGCACGAAAGGACGAAGGATGGGTATATGGACCCGTACGCGATGACGAGAAGAAACTCCATCCTGACATGTTGCCTTACAACCTATTACCTGAGGGAGAAAAGGAATACGACCGCTTGATGGCTATCAATACCATCAAACTCGTTAAGAAATTAGGTTGGGATTTTGTAAAACGAGTTAAATAAGGTATAGAGATATGACTAAACAAAAAATATTTGGAATATTTGGTATAGCACTATGTATTGTGATGTTCTTTGCTTCTATATTCTTGTTTTTAAGTAATAGCAACTATCACGCAGAAGACATTCAACAGAAACCTGATACATTGAAGGTGCGTTTTACGCCCGAACCAATCTCACATGACACATCGCAAGTGTCGTTGGTGACTCTTAACAACAACATTATCCGTGTGGACAGTTTGCTGTGCCACATGTATACAATGGATATAGAGAGTTCTCAGGGCGGCAATCAACTTCATCTTCTGATAGAAAAGTGGAACCAGAATAAGAAAAACTATTATATATACATTGGTGTGCTATTATGTGTGATAGCCATACTGTCACTATTAGTGATTTTAGCCATTCTTGGGAAGATCGGCAACAGACGTATATGGCAATACAC
This sequence comes from Prevotella sp., assembly GCA_017964785.1. Lineage (GTDB taxonomy): Bacteria > Bacteroidota > Bacteroidia > Bacteroidales > Bacteroidaceae > Prevotella. The sequence goes on along the minus strand of JAGCRH010000139.1, from coordinate 10,439 downwards.
GTCTGTTATCAAACAACACCCAATACTCTTTTTCTTTCTTCTGGTCTTGTTTGTGTTTATCATTTCGTTTTACAACTTCTCCAGACCATTTAATATCAACACGAAAGATCAGGTTGACCCATTCTTTGCCATTGTTTGTTTCCTGACCATCGCACTTAGTTTTTTTGCCTTTTCCCGCTTTATATACGCCTGGTTCGTGTTCAATCACAAAGACAGTTACCTTATCAAGAAAGGCAGCAAAAAGAAGATGTTAGTTTGGGCTGCTTTATCTGCATGGCTGTTAGGTTTCTTGTGTTTCTTTATAGGTATGTATACTTTGGGAACCCAGAAGTCTTTCCTTGCAGTACTTTTGCGCCCAGCCATCGCAGCAAGCAAGATGTTTCTCATGGCAGACAGTGTTGGTGACATATCTTATGTCCTGAGACAGAATGGATACTTTATGGCTTTTTATGCATTGGTCAAACTTTTCGTTTTGTCTGTTACTTCGGCCACAATTATATCTGTCGTGTGGTATCGCATCAGATCATATTGGGACATAAGAGGAACCTCTACTTCGAAAAAGACTTTATATGTATTCATCGGTCTGAATGAAGCGTCAAAGTTATTGGCAAAGAAAATAAAGGATATCAAAGATGAAAAAAAGGTGGTCTTATTTGTAGTAAACGTTGATGAGAAAAAGGACACCTTCACCCAATCCCCTTCCGTTGGCAGTTTCTTCGGGACACTCACTCAAAGGGAAGAAGCCTTCGAGTGTGTTCATGAACTTGATAGTCAGATGCTGCTAAGTAATACGTCTATTTCGTCAAAAGAATGCCTTGATTTGATTTCCTCCCCCCAAACGACAGAGATAGAGAATTTAGGTGATAAGGCCTTCGAGATTCTTGGTTTGAAGTCTTTAAGGAGATATATTGAGGAGACACAGAAAGCATATTTCTTTTTCCTTAATGAAGACGAGAGAACCAATACACAAGGTGCAAAGAATTTACGTGAGATCATTAACGTTTCGACATTGGGTTCAAATGATACCGAAGAGAAACAATTGACATTTTATTGTCATGCCCGCAGAAGTGCATCTTCTGCTCTGTTGGAAACTCCTGCGATTTACAAAGACATGAAGAAGGACAAAACGGAGATTAAAATATTGGATTCTTCCAGATTAGCAGTCCAAGTCCTGTTAAGAGATGAAAAATATCAGCCAGTCAATTATGTCGAGCCAGATAAAATGACCGCATCAGTAGCATCACGCTATGAGGCTTTGGTCATCGGTTTCGGAGAAACTGGTCAGGATATTACTGACTTCCTGTATGAGTTTGGAGCCTTTCTTGATAAGCGTTGCACAAATGGTGAAATACCCGATACAACATTCCGCTCGCCATTCAGGCTTACGGCTATTGATAGTAATATGAGGGTTCTTGAGGAAGCCTTCTTGCATCATGCTCCTGCCATCAAAAATGCTTATAATTTTAAGATCGTGGATGGCAAGGCTGTTCAGGACAAATCAGATCCAATGATCGTATTAAAGCATGCAGACCTTGACAGTGAATCGTATTATGACATTTTAAACGAAGTCTTGCTTTCTGTTAATTGCGTATTCCTCACCCTTGGAGATGACAGACTAAACATGAGGGCGCTAAAATCAATTATGGAGATATTGGTCCGAAAGCATAACGGACTACCAAATAATCGCAAGTTTAATATATTCATTAGGAACTACGACAGGGAATTCACTGATGAGGTTGAAGAACTTACGCGTTTCTATAATGGCAAATTTAACACAGATGTCATTGTCTGTTTTGGTAAGCCTGTAGACTTGTTCACATACGATCTTATTGTTAATGAAAAGATTGAGAAGAATGCCAGGGTATTCTACGAAGCATATGCAAGATTCAAAGGAGAAACACCAAACTGGACAAAACGACATGATAAAGGCAGGTTTGAGGTGTCGGAAAATATGATAAGACCTGCATCATGGGAGAATTGGTTGAAAGTTTGGAGGCAGGAACGCCAAGACATGAATAACTATATACATATCGGTACAAAACTTCAGTTGATAGGCATCGGGCCCGGCGAGAAAGATAATAAGATGGATGAAATACGAGAATTGTACGACTCCATTACTTTTTCAGATGAAGGTAGAAAATTTGAAATAAAGAATAATGAGATACTTCAAACAAATCTGGCAAGGAATGAGCATCTTCGATGGAATGCTTCACATGAGATGCTTGGATATATGCCTCCTTCATCTAAGGAGCAATACTCCTGTAACGAATTGGAAAATACTCATAATTGTCTGATTCCTTGGGAAGATTTACCGGAGGCAACCGCTATCCACAATCGGTATGATACAGATTATCCCGTAGATTACCAGGCATATGACTATCTTGTTACCAAGACCTCTCTTGGCATATCAATAAACGGAAAGATGCCGTTCCCTAATGTTGGTGATGCCGATAATAATGAAGAAAAAGTAAGATTATGACTATTTCTTTTGATAATTCAGGAATAATCACTATTTTTGCAGAAAAATATGAGTAATTTGAAATATCAATGATGACTATGGATACCCCCAAATATGATGTTTTCATCAGTTATTCAAGAAAAGACAAAAAAGTGGCTAAAAGAATATGCCAGGCATTTGACAACGTGGGAATAGAGTATTTTATTGACCTAGGCATGTCAGGTGCATCGGAATTTCCAAGCGTTTTGGCACAAGCCATTAAGAATTCCAGGGTATTCCTTTTTCTGGCAAGCCTAAACTCTTATGATTCACCATATACTCAGAATGAAGTGGTGTATGCATTCAATCATAAAAAAAAGTATAATATTGTCCTCTATCCATATATTATAGATAATAGTTCATTACCTGACAATTATCAACTTACATTTGCATCAACTAATTGGCGAAAAATGGATGAACATCCAATTGACACCATACTTATTCCTGAACTACAGAAACTATTGAGTGGAGTTCCTGTGTCATACTCATATCCGAAACAAATAACTCAAAAAACAGAGAAAAAATGGTTGTTGATAGTTGTCGTTGTTTTGGTCTTGTTTTTGATTGGATATGGTCTCTTTTCTTATGGGGACAAGAAACAATATGCCGAATCTGAATCTGTTGATTCGACAATGTATATCCATACAGTTGTAGATACAATGTTCGATAATTCTGTTTGGGGGGCATACTATTATTCCGGTCCCATTGATGAAAACGGATTGCCTCATGGGAAGGGTGAAGCAGTAACAGAATCATTTACCTACTCTGGACCATTTGTACATGGAGTGGCTGAAGGTGATAGTGCTATATTAAAAAGGAAAGATGGGTACCTTTTTGAAGGGCGCTTTGTTAATAATAAAATCAAATATGGTAAAGCGACATGGCCCGAAGGTCCAGTGCGTAGTTTCGTTGGCTCATTTACAGATGAAGAAGTACCTGATTTGGACAAAGGAAAGTGTTACGATGATAAAGGAAATCAAATTCATTAATCATGAAAAGAATTTTAGTTTTTCATCTACTCATAATCGTTTTTCAAAGTTTTATATTTGGACAGGGTAAGGACCAGCCTTTCATATGCCCCAAATGCAACAAATTGGTGACACCGCCTCATAAATGTAGTTTGCCAGATCCTGTTAGTAAGACTGAAGAAATCAGTTTCTCAATGGAATTGCCAGAGGCCTCAGGTCTTCTATTCATAGATGGTGAGAAGAAAGATTCTATCTTTTTCAGAAAAAGTAAAACCTACTCTCTAACGAGAGGGAATCATATTGTCCTGGTTAAATCCATCGACAGGGAAGATTATATGATAAAAATCACTGTGGGGAAAAACCATCCGCCATCTTATTCTATTAAAATGGATCGCGCCTTTTCGGATAAAAATGCCTCTCAGATAAAAATCATAGGAGACTATTATCTTAACGGTTCTTATGGCAGAAGAAAAAGTAAGGAAGAGGCAATGGTATGGTACGAAAAGGCTGCAGAAAAGGGAGATGCAGAAGCCTTATATGTGTTAGGAAAGGAAAAGGAATCCGTAGATTATCTACGCAAATCTGCTTCGCAAGGCAATATAGATGCGCAGTTTGAATTAGGTGAGGCTTATTTTTATGGTCATGGGGTCGGGAAAGACTATTTGGAAGCATTGAAATGGTATAATCTGGCGGCAGCGAAAGGACATACGGAATCGACATATTCCATAGGCTATATCTATTACAAAGGATACCATGACAAAGAGGGGAAACGTAACCCCGCAGAGGCGATGAAATGGTTCAGGAAGGTGAGTGATGATAAACGTGCCCAGTTTCTCATAGGAAGTATGTTTCGGTGGGGGGATGGAACCCATGAAAATATTGATTCTTCTATGGTATGGTATCTGAGGGCAGCAGGGCAAGATTATGCGCCAGCCCAAAAGGCCTTGGGTGACATATATTATGAAGGTAAAAAGATACGTAAGAAAATTGTACAAGGAGAATTAAGTAGTGCAAGGCAGATATTGCTTAAAAAATACGGTGATAAATTGGGCATTAATCCATCCCAAGTACAAGATAGTATTCATTACAAGGAAGAAATCCTTCCTCCAGACTACCCTACAGCCTTCATATGGTATTCAAAAGCAGCAGAACAAGACCACGCTGGTGCCCAGAAATGTTTGGCAGATATGTTTCATAAAGAAGAGGGTACGGATAAAAACGACAACAAAGCCATAGAATGGTATCGGAAGGCTGTTGAAAACTATGTCAAAAAAGGGGAAATAACAGATGCTTATAACATTAGTAAGAACAACTTGATACCGCTTGTAAAAACTGAATATATGAAATCTCCAGCAATTAACAAAAGTCTATATGCATGGGATTTGGGGTATTTCTCGTGTCAAGCAATCTTACAAAAACAATATTCTGAAGCAGAACAATCTGCTCGAGAAGCCTTTGCTGCCGACAATTCAAAACATTGGATAATGGATTATCTAGCGGCGGCTTTGCTGTTTCAAGGCAAATATGCAGAAGCAGAAATTATTTATCGCCAATACAAACAAGAACGCAAAAAGGATTTCCTTGATGATTTTGAACGATTCAGTACCGTAATTCCAAGTCAATACAAAGCCGATGTAGAGAAAATCAAAAAAATCCTTAATGAATGATGATAGATTTAAGTAAAAGTATGACTCTCTATCATTATAAAAAAGAAGAATATGAAATATGGAAATTACATTCCGCAGCCGACTGATACCAGTGATATTGAACTGCCAAATGAGTTGATGGAATTAGGCGAACAGATTGCTAAGAACGTACATGAAGTCTGGTCTATGGGCCGTATACAAGAAGGGTGGAGTTATGGTCCAGAGCGTAATGACGCAGAGAAAAGACATCCTTGCCTTGTTCCGTATGAAGCACTTTCTGAAGAAGAGAAAGAGTACGACAGGAGAACTTCTTTAAGTACGATTAAACTCATTTTGAAGTTCGGATTCAAGATTGTCAAGTAGATTATCACTTGTCAAAAAGATATTTATGGCACCTTAAAGAATCTGTACTCTATGTTGAAAACAAATGCAACATAGTTATGAGAGTCATTTTTCTATTATTATCAATAATGATGTTCAGTTGGTGTAGCAGAGGTGGATAATCTGTTCATCGAAATATCCATGCCCAAGAAAAAAGATGATAGATATTCTGGAGAATGATTCTCTATACCAGCATAGGAACCCTACAAAAAAGAAAGATATGAGCAGAACAAGTATTATCAATTATGATGTCCTTGGGGACAAAATCAGTGATTTTGCCAGGAAGGCTGGTAGAGCGAGTACAAGACCTGTCTTGCTGTTGTACTATGTGTTGCGTTCGAAAGATACGCCTCGAAGCGACAAGATGTTGATTTTCTCAACGTTGTCGTATTTGGTATTTCCAATAGACGTATTGGATGCCAAGCGGTTGCCGTTTATCGGATGGCTCGACGAGATTGCCTCTTTTTCTATCACGTATAATCGTGTTTGTAAGAATATCACGCCAGAAATGGAAGCAAAAGTGGATGCCATTCTTGATAAGTGCTTTCCTATATTTGCAAAAAATAACATAAGTATTGTATAATAACAATAGAAGGACAAGAATTTTTGTCGCGTGAGAACATCTTCACGAGAACTTTATCTGGTGGTTAGGACGAAACGAGAACACTACACATGACTGTCATTTGAGAATGGGCGAATTATTGAAGTCTGGCAGAAGTTACATAAGATTATAGGCTGCATGACTGACGATAAGTGACTTTATTAGAAGAAAGGATAAAAAGATGAAAAAGTTTATTGTATTGATGATTGTAGCCATGTTCATGGCCAGTTGCTCCGAGCAGCAACTATTTGATGAGTTTACGAGCGGACAATCTGTTCTGGTGAATGAGCAGAAGGTCTCAGAGTCAGTCATTTTGAATTCATATCTGGAAAAAGCCAGATGGGGTGATGGTACAGCATTTTTGAGACTTGCTGAATGTTATCATGACGGTATCGGCGTGAAGCCAGATTTCATGGGTACCTTAACCATGCTTATGATGGCCGACCAATATGGGGTAAAAAATCAAAGCATTGAAGATTATCTTATATCTCTACCTGATACTGATAACACAAAGATGGCTTTTGAGGCTATAGCGAAACTGGACAGGAACAATAATTTATCATCAGACAGTATTGCTGAGTTATTAATTGCAAATGGTTCGGCAGAAGGATATACAATAAAAGGTGTCATTCAGGTAGAACAAGGTGATACTATTGGTGGACAGCAATCCATAGAGACAGGTGCGAAAATGGGAAGTTCATTTGCCGAACTGCTTTTATGCGCTTTCCCTACTCCCGAGACGAGAAATGGGAATTCCTTGAATATTGAAATGCTCAAAAGCATATCAGAAAAATCGCCTGTTGTGAATACAATATTGGGTGACTTCTATTCTGGTTATAATTATGGCGATACAAGCAATATCGATGAAACACTGGCTGAGATATATTACAAGAAAGCCGACGAACAGGGATGCCTTGGCAAGCGTCCGGCAAGGTGGTTAATCAATTATTATGACCGAACAGGAATCCAGATAGATGCCAAAGAGAAGGAGCGTCTTCAGATATTGAGTGGGACCATCTGGTTGCCAAAAGAAGAATAATAAAAAGAATCATCCCCGATGACGAGTGCCATCGGGGATGATTGTATGATGGGGAGTGACTCTTAGAAGTTCACACCTAAGTTAGCGAAAAGGGCATTGTTGCGGGAACTCTGGTCCGTGCCTGCAGCATATTCATCGTCGATGATGTTTGTGATACCAAACTGATAACCCAATTCGAAGTACAGTTTATTGTACTCGAAACCACATCCGAGTTTGAAGCCCATGTTGTTGCGGTTGACGCGAATGTCATGAAGTTTTGCATAATCGCTCTTCAACTTCTCATCGGTACTAACGCCATAAGCAAAGTAAGGTCCCACGAAAGGAAGGAGTGCCATATTGTCACCTACCTGAATACCGTACTTGATAAGAACGGGTATCTCAAGGTTGTTGTGAGTGATATTATAATCACTGTTCTTGGCACCACGCTGGGTGTAATAAAGACCAGACTCCAGGAAGACAGGCGTAGAACTGGACAGGCGCAGGCCAATGACACCGGCAAGGGTCATACCACCTTTTGTTCCGATAGAGATATCACCATTGATAGAGGCCAGTGTACCACCAAAACGGACACCATAGTAGAGACTCTCCTTGTCAAGATCAAAACCACCGCTCGAAAATTGAGCAAAAGACGGGACAGCCATCAGTGCAGCCACGATTGAAACTAAAATCTTTTTCATACCAAATTTATTTAAAAGAATAATAATTGTCGCTTTGACGTTGCAAAGATACAAAAAAAAGTTAAAAGTGAAAAGTGAAAAGTGAATAATTTGCTGCCGCCTGCCTTTTTTTGTATTTTTGTAGGCAAAAATGAACGATTATGACGAAAAAAGCCCATAAGATGACGCAAACGACGACTGATTTCTCACTGACGCTGATGAGATGGTTCAGGGAGAACGGACGTGAGTTGCCCTGGCGGGAGACACGCGACCCCTATGCCATCTGGCTCTCAGAGATCATCCTGCAACAGACTCAGGTGAAACAGGGCTGGGCCTACTGGGAACGGTTCATGCAGCGATGGCCGACGGTGGAGGCGCTTGCCAACGCCACAGAAGACGAGGTACTGCGCGAGTGGCAGGGACTGGGCTATTACAGCCGGGCGAGAAACCTGCACTTCGCAGCCCGTCAGATAGTGGCGATGGGTGGTTTTCCACAGACATTAGAGGGCATCAAGTCCCTGAAAGGCGTGGGCGACTATACCGCTGCTGCCATCGGCAGTTTCGCCTTCGGACTGCCGGCTGCTGTCGTGGATGGGAATGTGTATCGCGTGCTCAGTCGTCATTTCGGCATAGAGACACCCATCAACACGACAGAGGGCAAAAAGGAGTTTCAAGCGTTGGCGGAGAGTCTGTTGCCGTCGTCGGACTATGGGGCCTACAACCAGGCCATCATGGACTTTGGGGCCATCCAATGCACACCGCAATCGCCCAAGTGCATGGTCTGTCCGTTGCAGGAGTCATGTGTTGCCCTACGAAGCGGAAAGGTGGATGCGTTGCCTGTAAAACAGAAGACGCTGAAAGTGAAAAGTCGCCACCTTATTTATTTATATGTGCGTTGTCAGGGTATGACAGCCATCCACCGCAGGGGCGAGGGAGATATCTGGCAAGGACTCTATGAACCTTTACTTGTGGAGACAGGAGTCAGGAGTCAGGAGACTGGAGACTGGAGTCAGGAGACTGGAGTCAGGCTCATCGCGAAGGGTGTGAAACACGTGTTGACGCACCAGGTGATTACGGCAGACTTCTATCTTTGGGAAACAGACGAACGCCCCACCCTGCCTGACGACTATATCTGGATCAAAGAAGAGGATATCGACAACTACGGTATTCCAAGACTGGTGGACAAACTATTGTCCTTCCTCTAACTGGGTCCTGGGCCAGTTGACGAGGAAGAGTTTCTGCGTGGCGCGGGTGAAGGCGGTATAGAGCCAGTGGATATAGTCGGGCGTGAGCATGTCGTCCGTCATATACCCCTGATCCAGATAGACATGCGCCCACTGGCCACCCTGGGCCTTATGACAGGTGACAGCATAGGCAAACTTAATCTGCAAGGCATTGTAATACGGATCCGTCCTGAGTTTTTTGACCCGTTCCGTCTTGTTCACCACCCATGCATAGTCTTCCAAGACCGCCTCGTAGAGATGCTGTTGCTGCTCACGGGTCAGAGCAGGAGCCTCTGTCATCAGCGAGTCGAGGATGACGGTGGCTGTCAGTTCGTAGTCGTCATAGTCAGGAAACTGCATGGTGACCTCCGCAAAACGGAAGCCATACTGTTCATGGACATGGCGCACCCGTTGCACCACGGCTACATCGCCATTGGCGAGGAAAGATATTTCTTTGGAGTTTTCTGTCCAATAATAGTTGTTCTTCACTATCATGAGTTGATCCCCACGGCAGAGTTCATCCTCGCGATCAAGTACGGTGTTGCGGATGCCTTGGTTGTAGATGTTCGCCCGTTTGTTGCTACGGGTGACGACGATGGTCTCGTCCATTCCCACCCAACTGTAACTGGAAGACAACGACTCAATGAGTTCATCACCAGTCACCACCTGGATATCCGCAAATCCGTTAAGACGGACTTGCGGTAGGATCAGACTCCTGACTCCTGACTCCTGACTCCTGATTCTTGTGGCGTTCCAGAGGATGCCAGAGTCCTCGCTCTGACGGAGTACCTGGTTCAGGTCGCACTCATAGACACTCATGCCGTAGCCCCGCAGGACAGAGGTCGTCAGTGCCGGACTCTCCTCCTCGCCTACAGGTGGCAACTGGGCCTTGTCGCCTATCAGCATCATACGACAGTTCATGCCGTTGTAGACAAACTGCATCAGGTCGTCGAGCAGGCAACCACTGCCGAAAGCCGACTCTGAAAACCCTTCGTTCGCAATCATCGAGGCCTCATCGACGATAAACAAGGTGTCGCGATTCAAGTTATCGTTCAGGCTGAAAGCAGACAAGTCACCAGCCGACTTCTGTCGGTAGATGCGTCGATGGATGGTGTAGGCTGCATGACCCGCATTCAGGGAGAAGACCTTCGCTGCCCTTCCTGTGGGCGCAAGCAGGATCAGTTTCTGTCCCAATCGTGCCAAAGCCCGTACGATGGCGCCTGCAAGGGTGGTCTTACCCGTTCCTGCACAGCCTCGCAGGATCATCACCGATTGTTCCTGGCGATCCAGCATAAAGGCCGCAAACACATCGAGGGCGTGTTCCTGCTCCGCCGTCGGTGCCATTCCGAAGGTCTGCAAGATACTATATTTCAGTTGGTCCTGAATCATATCGGATGCAAAGTTAGTAAAAATTATGAATTATGAATT
>JAGCRH010000138.1 GCA_017964785.1 Prevotella sp. | reverse complement strand
GGATCATGGGGACAGGTCCCTCCGATCCACCTTGGAATCATCATCACGCCGGGCCCTGGTCTGCTTCTGATTTCCGGCTGCAAAGATACAACAATAATAGTCAGGTTTCCTCAAAACCACCCCACCCCGTCAAATCCAAAAACATTTGGGGGACGAAAAAACCAGAGGGATATTCACCCTCAAAGCCGCCAATTGTTAATTCTCGCACAAAATGGCTTAGTTTTTATAACCCTTTATAATTAGAATAATGTGAGGCTTTAGACTGCCCCTTTTGTCTTAATAGTATGGTTTATCGCCGGAACACGTTATTTGATATAACAAACGGCCAGTCTTGGCATCGACATATACGTAATTATGGTATTCCCAAGGGTCGTACTTGTAGACATATACCAGTCGTGGCTCCAAGGTTGTCTCTGCAGGAAACTCCATGATTGACAGATAGAAGCATTTGTCCTCCCCCTCAACAGAATCCTTGATGTAACTCTCGACAATCCTTTTGGCATTTTCCTCACTGATTAAAGGGGTGACGTCGAGGTTGTGAATAACAGAGAAATGGCCAACGGCCGAATAGATCACGTCACCATTAAAACTAAACCCCCATGTACCCCGTTCAACAGGGATACCTTTATAATACTGTCTATAACCATACAACCCGTCTTTTTTCATCTCGTCGTCAGCAGTCAGCGGCAGATTATCCTTGAAGAAGTCCTCCGCAGTATGAGGAGGCTCTGGAGAGGGTTCCCAGCCATAGTTTATGTCGCCTACAATACCATTTAACTTATGAATGACCCAAGTGCCATTTGTGCTTGTCGTCCAAACATACAGATCATCTCTGAAATCACTAGATGTGAACTCTGGTGTCGTCTGCTCCAGTAATGCAGGATCAAATTCGTCCTCCAAAGGATTATCCACGGGATCATTGTCATTATTACATGCTGTCATGCTAATCAATGCCAACAGCATGACTGCCATTCCGATAAATGTCTTCGTTTTCATAAGCCTTAATCATATAAATTGTTTGCAAAGATAAGATAAAAATGCTTTTATTCCAAATCTTAACTCTGTTTTTTACAATATTTGGCCTTCGTCAATATAAACCACTGCCCCAACAGGTACTTCAAAGCCATTTCGTGTTTCTAATATCCCTCCATTCATAATTTCGAGTGTAGCACCTGATTTTAGAACAATATCTGCATTCGACAGAGTGCCGCCATCAATAGAGAGCCAACCGTCAGGCTCAACTATTATGCGTCCGTTTCCCTTTATTTCAACATCACTTTCGATGATAAGATGGCCTGTATTCTTAATAAGAATGTTGCAATAAAGTTGTTCGTCTATTGTAATTGTTTTTGTTGTAGGTATAACGAGTAATCCATCCATTGTCGGCACATTCGTATTCAACGAGTCCAGCCAGCAATCCAAACGTCTGTGAATACTATCAGTATTATTATTACCTGACCATGAGAAATCAAATCTTCCATACAAGGAATATCCGTCATAATTACAACCCTCGGTACTTGTCCAACGCAATTGTCCAATTACTCTATGCGCAGCATTCAGCAGTGCCGAACCGGAAGACCCACCATTAACTACTCCTCGCCTGTAAAACACTTTCCAATACGATTGATCAAAATGGTATTGATCGTATGTAGAAGGTGTTGGTTGATCTAATATTGTGGATATTTTCTTTACATCTCCCCTCGGATGATGAATACAGACACCAGGCTCTCCGCTACAGTCAGACCGATCCCATCCTAAATAATAAGGTCTATAACCAGCAAGATTTTTAGGGTCTTCCGTTAATCGTAGTAAGGCAAAATCAAATTTAACCTCATGGTCATTATATACATTATAAGGGTTTGCGACCACAGTCGCTCCGTGAGTACACTTATCAAGATTTGGCTCTATACCAGAATTGTTACAACCTTGCTCTTCATAATCCCAATAAAAAGTAAAATGCTCAAGATCTGGTAAGTTTACTGCATCGTACTTTATGAAGTGATTTGCACTATCACCAAGACAATGGTCTGCTGTAAGCAAATATGGCTTTTGGCTAAGATCGGTTGTGTTTATCAATGAACCTGTACACCATCTTTCTCCATTAACTACAATCATAGCAACAGCCTTTTTCTCATATTGCCAATCTTTACCTGCATCGCAATTTATATTAACCATGCAAGTATCTGATGTACCATATCCTAGATCATAGGTCCTAATATATCTATACCCATGAACCACTTTTTCTATGGAAATAATGGCATTAGTGGTAACTTCTTTCGGCTGATAGTATTCCAGTATGACATCATCACCATACATTAAGCCTGTTGCAAATCCACGAACATTTTCTTTGTCTCCTTTATTGTTTATAGAAGTGAAGGCCCCTATAGTATGTTTCTTATCTTTTGAATAGACAAAGAACTTGCCGCCTTCTGGGATCCAAAACTTATCGTAACAGAAATTTACAGACAATGCAGAAGGGCAGACAACTTCCAATTGCCATAGTTTGTCACCGTTCGGAAGTTCGTACCATGTGCCGGAATTATTCAGGTCATAGTTCACTATATGCGAATAGCCAAAACGAGGAGGCATATCGTATAATTCATCTTCCTCATCCTCTTTCGCTAACTTGGCCATGTCCAATTTGGGTGTGGTAACAGTAGGAGTTAAACTCTTAGAGATGACAGTCAGTTCCGACTCCCGGTCAAAACTGACAGGTTTCTCGTTCGTGCTAAGTTGTGCCCTTGCATTAGCAAATACACATAGACAAACGAGAAGTTTAATTGTCCTGATGTATTGCATAAGATAACCCTTTCTAATTATTTTGTTATTATCATCCTTTTCGTGTCAATCTCCTGTCCGTTGACAACGAGAGAATAGAGGAACATGCCCTCGCCGAGTTCGTAGCCACCAATGGAAACGCTCTCCATACCCGATGAAATGGGCATTTTCTTGATGGTCTTGCCCGTCATGTCGAAGATGCAGATGGCGGCATTCTGCGCGTCATCGGCTAAAGAGAAGCGGATGACG
>JAGCRH010000137.1 GCA_017964785.1 Prevotella sp. | reverse complement strand
AGAAGGATCTGGGTATGATTGCTACCACTTACGGTTATGTATATGTAGCTCAGATTGCTATGGGCGCTGACCACGCACAGACCCTCAAGGCTATCCGCGAGGCTGAGGCATGGCACGGACCTTCAATCATCATCGCTTACGCTCCATGTATCAACCACGGTCTGAAGGCCAAGGGCGGTATGGGTAAGAGCCAGGCTGAGGAGAAGAAGGCTGTTGAGTGCGGTTACTGGCACCTGTGGCGCTACAACCCAGCTCTGGCTGAGGAAGGCAAGAACCCATTCTCTCTCGACTCTAAGGAGCCTAACTGGGAGAACTTCCACGACTTCCTGCTTGGTGAGGTTCGTTACCTCTCTGTGAAGAAGGCTTATCCTAACGAGGCCGAGGAGTTGTTTGCTGAGGCACAGAAGATGGCCCAACTGCGTTACAAGAGTTACGTTCGCAAGACTCAGGAGAACTGGGAGAACTAAAAAAGAGAATTGTAGGGATTTCCCTTTTCCCTACTCCTTCATATTAAAAGGAGCATCCGATACATTCGGATGTTCCTTTCTTTTACGATTTAAGAATGGTCTGTCCCGATACGATGTAAATCATAAAGTTGTATATAACCGAAATGCTATGGAAAAACATAAAAATATTTGGTTTTTCGCTTATTTATTTGTAACTTTGCCCGCAGATAATAAGTAACAACACGATGAAGACAATCATTGAAGAGCAAAACGACCAACTGATAGCCATCCTGGACGGACGGCTAGACACGGCTGTATCCGAAGAAGTAGAAGAGGCCATGAGCCCCCTGCGCCAGGCAGACAAGGACATCGTCATCGACTGCACCAACCTGACCTATATCTCGTCGAGCGGCCTGCGCATCTTCCTCCGCATTGTGAAGAGCGCCAGGGCCAAGAAAAGACCCATCTACCTGAAAGGTATGTCGGCCAACCTCCGCAGCATCCTGTCGATGGCAGGATTCCTCAACCTGTTTGAATTCATCGATTAAACCACTACACGTATGGACAAGGAAGTGAAACTCGACCCGCACGGCATGGCGCTCATGCAGCAGTTCCAAGAGCGGCTGCCCGAACTGGAGGCACTCGCCCAGCAGGCATACGATCAGTTACAGGGTGCGCTCCGTGAGCAGGGCATCTACGTGACGGCCATGGAGTACCGTGTAAAAACCGAGCAGTCGCTTGCCGGAAAACTGGAACTGAAAGGCGCAAAATATAAGACCATCGACGACGTGACTGATCTGGTGGGCATTCGTGTGATCACTTTCTACACCGACGAGGTGGATAAGGTGGCAGCCATCGCCAAGGGCGTCTTCGACATCGACTGGCAGGAGAGCGTCGACAAGCGCAAGCACCAGTTGAATGCCTTCGGCTACAACTCTTTGCACTATATCTGCCGCCTCAAAACGGGCAGTCCCCGCTTTGAATTGCAGATGCGCACTGCCTTGCAGCACGTCTGGTCAACCATCGAGCACGACATCGGTTACAAGGGCGACGTGAAACTTCCCCCGGAGTTCCGCCGACAGTTCAGCCGACTGGCAGGTATGCTGGAACTGGCCGACGACGAGTTCAGTCGCCTGCGCTCCACCATCACCGACTACCGGCGGAAGATACAGGGACTGGTGAAGAGCGGACGACTCGACGATGTGGCCCTCTCGACCGAATCATTCCGCAGTTTCGTCAGCCTGAACCCCTTTGACCGATTGAACAAACGCATTGCCGCCGTGAACCAGGCAGAGATTTTCCCCGTGTCGATGATGCCCTACCTGGCGTTGCTCGAATCGTTCGGTATGGAAACGCTCGGCGACGTGCAGCGCTTCATAGAGGAGAACAGTGAGGAAGCGTATCAACTGGCCCTCTCGCAGTTGGCTGTGACTGACCTCGACATCCTCTCGTCGAGCACCGCCCTGCAATACCTCTGCGTGGTGCATGCGCTGAAGACCGGCGGCGGGCGCAAGGACTTGAAGTTCATCTACGACACCATCAACGGCAAGAACGATGCCAACGAGATGCTGGCCGACATGATACTGGAGCATGCCGAGAGCCTGGAGTTCATGCAGGAGAAAAAAAGAGAGACTACATGAACACGAAGCGCAGGCTCTGGTAGAGTTGGATACAGAAAATATAGAGTATCAGCAGCGGTGCGTAGCGGCGGATGCCATAGCAAAGGGCATCGAGCACATCGGAGAGCGACGGCATACGGCCAGAGATCATGCCGAAGGCAATACTGACCAGCGTGATACCAAAGGCGACAAAAGGAATGAGGCTGCGGCTAAAAGGCGACGGGAAGAGTGAGCCCGACGCCGACAACAGCACGGCATGGGGTACAACAGTGAGCAGGAGGATGGCGGCCACATAGGCCATGAGTAATACCAACGACACACGGAAAGCGGTACGGTCGCGATAGGACAGCATACGGGAACGGACTTCATGCCACAGCGAACTGAGTCCCGAACGGAGAAAAGCACCCATAGCAATCATCAGCAACAGGAGCCACACCAACAGCGGTGAGGCCACCATACGGGCAAAGTCGCCCACAAACCAGCGCACACCCTCGCCGGAAAGCAGTGAGCGCACGCCTTCTACGCCTGCTGCAGAGAGAATCCACGACAGGAGGATCAGGACGAGTTCGGCGATGAGGAGGGAGAAAAGAACCACCCCTAACACCTGTACTGACTTAGTCTTCATCGGGGACGAGGTTATCGATGTCAATGATGTGCAGTTCCAAGGCACGCACCACGAGACGAGTGGCATTGACATTGCTCACCGAATCGGGGAACAGTTTGCGGATGAGTTCGTTTTGACGCTTCTCCAAACTCTTTACGCCGAAAGGCATACCACGCAGACCGGTAATCTGTTCTTTGGTATACCCGAGAGCCAAATGACGGAGGAAACGCTCGTCGTACTCATCAATCTCATAATTGACAAGGGCCTCCTGCTTCGCCAGTTGTCCGCTGACGGCATACTTGAAGCGCTCCACGATTTTCTCTAGAATAGGCTCGTTAAACACGAGGGTCTTGCCTTCCATCACTGCGTTGACATCGCCACGCGTCAACAATTCACCCGTTTTGAGGATGATACCGTCGGCACCAGCGTCAAGCACATCAACCCAGAGTTTCTCGTTGAGGATCTCGCCCGTAAAGATGAGCACCTTGATGTCGGGATGCATCTCTTTCGTGCTACGGCATATCTCGACACCCACCGTAGTGGAACCGCCGAGACCCAAATCGAGCAACAGAAGGTCGGGCTTCTGCTGCTTCAACAGTTTCCAGTAGGCCGTCTCGCAATCAGCCGTACCTATCACTTCCGCCTCGGGAATGTCGTTGCGGATGATTCCTAATGTGCCTTTGAGTTCGAGGGGCACATCCTCGACGATAATCACTTTGAAGTTCTGCATACGTTCGGTAATATAATTCTGATGTTCGTTGTTCCATTGTCGTTCTCCGCCCAGATGCCGCACAGGCGACGGTTGGTGGCCTCACCATGGTCACGCACAATCTGACGGCAGAGGAGATAAGGGATGTGCGACGAGGAAGTGGGATTAAAGAGGTTCTGCGCCTCCTCGTCAGTGAGGTGCAACTGTGGCATGGGTACAATGACCTCCACATACTTATCGTTCTTGGGCGTAATCTGCCATGACGCCCCACCCTGCTTACGCAGGATTTCAAAGAGGTAGGCAATCAGGTTCTTGTCGCCCAGAATGCCGTTCTCGAGCGGTTTGACATGCAGGTGTACACCCTCAATCTGGTGCATCGCCTGCTGTGAGAGGATGCCATAGAGGTCACGGTAATAGTCAACCACTTCAGAGAGCGACTGCAAATCGTCCTGATCCAACAGTTGCTGGATGCGCGAGGGGTAATACATCGTCTCGTGCTTCAAGGTGGAGAGGCAATTGTCGAGCACTGCATTCGCCACGTGGAGGTTGTTGTTCTCCAACTCTGCCCGCCGTAACTCGTCATCGGCCATTTCCAGGCTCGACTGCTGCTCGCGCTCCACAAAGAAGCGTTCATAGAGACGGTGGCGGTAGTAGAGCAGATAATAGGCCGGTGGGATGGAGAAGAGCACCAGCACCAGCAGGATGATGGCGATGCGCTTGTTGCTCTGCGACTGTTGCATGGTGCGGCAGTAGTCGGCCAGCGTGTTATCGGCCGACATCTCCTTATAGAGTTGGGTATATATCTTGTTGTTATAGGAATAGGTCTGCCACTCGTGCAGGGCGAGGGCGGCTACGGCACTCTCATTGCGCATGTCGAGGATGACCTCGTAGTTGACATTGATCGAGTCGTGGAACCACTCTATCTCAGGGGCCACTAACGAGGGGTTGCCCAACTGCAAGAGGAGGAGATTGCCATTGGGATAGAGTTTCTTGTAGTGACTGTTGAGATAATGGCGGCAGGAGTCGGCAAATTGAAGGGTACGCTCGTAGGTGCCATTGATATTGGAAAAATAGGCAGAGTCAGCAAAGACACTGGCGCGACTCAGGTCGTCAACAGGCTGGGCGGAGGAAGT
Source organism: Prevotella sp. (assembly GCA_017964785.1). Lineage (GTDB taxonomy): Bacteria > Bacteroidota > Bacteroidia > Bacteroidales > Bacteroidaceae > Prevotella. The sequence continues at coordinate 36,290 of JAGCRH010000137.1, read as the reverse complement.
GAAGAGAGAAGAGTGAAGAGTGAAGAGTAGGAGCATGGAGCGGAGAAGGCCTTTGGGCAGACGGAAGAACAAACGTGAGCCCTTTCCTTTCTCACTCTCCGCCGATATGGAACAGACAGAGAAAATCTGTGAAATCTTACGATATTTCTCAATGATACCCTTACAGTTCAGCAGACCGAAGCCATGGCCACCTGTACCTGTGTCGCGGATGGGCTTGGGGTCGAAAAGATGTTGCAACTGCTCATCAGTCATGCCTGCACCCGTATCTTTGACAGAGATTTCAACATAGTCATTTGACTCCTGCGCCGACAAAGAGACCTTCCCACCTTCCGTCGTGAATTTACGGGCATTGTCAGCCAGTGTATTCAGCATAAAAAGTGTCAGCACACGATCGGCCTTTACCAGCGCCTCCGTGGGTTCCACCACCAAACTTATACCCTTCATGCTGAAACTCTTCCGGCCCTTGGCCGCCATGTCGAAGAGGGGTTGCAGGGGGAAGGTTTCTATCTTCAGGTTCAATTCGCCCTGACGGAGTTGGATCCAGTGGGTCAGGATGTCGTTATAATCGTTGATCTGACTCGTCAGTTCACGAATATAGCCCTCGTCACGCCCTTTATGGACGCAGTAGATGATACGGTCGATAAATGGTGTCACACTGTTGACAAGTGAGATCTTGGCCCGCTGTTCGAGGTTGCGTCGTTCATTGTTCTCCACACGGAGCCGTTCCATCGCCACCTCATCCTGACGCTGTTCCAGAATCTCATCGAGTTGATTGTATTTCTTCTGTTTTTTGTTCAGATGATTGAAGAGCCACAGCGAGAAGAGCAGTAACACGATAGCAATGCCGACGGCAATTAGCATCCAGTTGAGTTGGGTGGCGGTAGCCTCCAGTTGGCTGGCACGGGCCTCCAACTGACGATCTTGTCGGGTATCGGTCATTAAGTCGATATAGACATTGCGGTTGGCGTCGCTCTGTGGTTTGTCGTCCATCGCAGAATAGGCAACACTTAACTGTTCGCGGATACTCGCCACAAGGTCGGGTGCCTGGTTAATGATCGTATCGGAAAGTGCCTGCTCTAAATTGAACAGCGTTGACGGATAATCGCCAATCTGACGGAAACAGGAGGCCAGCGTACGATAGGCACCTGCAATCTGATAGACATCGCCATATTCCATAAAGAGGGAAAGTGCACTTTCTGCCAACCAGCCGGAGAGCATCTCCTCCTCCACCCCTTCGGGATTGATAAACTTCATGGCGGGAAGGTTGTCGTCGATCAACTGCCGACAATAGTCCTCGTCCATCAGGTGCTCTGACAACGCCTCCAACGCCTGGGCGGCAAAGTAAGGCATGTCTGCCCGACGGGCTGTAAGGAAGCATCGCATGAGGGCATCAAACTCTTGTTGGTTGATGTCCTGCTGGGTGCCTTCGGTGATGATGCCGCCAGCACCGATATTATAGAGGTAGTTCAGATACTGGGCGGTGTCACGCTGTACCTCATTGGGATCGATCTGTTCCAGCGCCTGGATGGACTGACGCTCCAATCCCACATAATAATAGTAGGTGGAGTTGACGATGGCATATTCCGACTCGGCAAAGCGCAAGATGCCCTGATCGCGTTCGGAAAGCAAGTCACGTTCCTCGTTGATACGACGCAGGGCACCATCGGCCAACTCACGGTATTCGTAGAACGCACGGTTGTTTGAACGACGTTGACAGAGACGCATCTGCTGGACAAAAGAGACAAGGCATTGTACCTGATTGTCAGTGATTTCGGGTACGCTATTCAAGCGTTTCTCTGCCTCATCGTACTGCATCCGCACAATATTGACAAAGGCCAGATGATTCAATGACTCTGCCCTGCCCTTGTCATAATATTCAGAGAGTTCATAGGCCCGCTTGGCATAATGCTCGGTTGAGTCTATGTTACGATAATGATAACTATATGAAAGACTATTCAGCCTGTCCACCATCTGCTTATCAGACTGTGAACAGGCTGAGAAAAGAAAAGTAATTAATATGGTGTATACGAGCCTCATGCACGTGCTTTGGCGATATAGCCAAGAGCCTCACAGCACTTGTCAGTGACATACTGCCAGTCGCCGGCCTTCACCTTATCGGAAGGGAAGAGTTTGGAGCCCATACCCACGCAGTAGACACCAGCCTTGAACCACTGGGTCAAATTATCCTCATCGGGAGAGACACCGCCAGTAACCATTATCTTCGACCAAGGCATCGGTGCCTTCAATCCCTTGATCATGTTCGGGCCAACCACGTCGCCAGGGAATACTTTCGTCAGGTCGCAACCCAACTCCTGAGCCTTACCAATCTCACTAACCGTCATACAGCCAGGACAATACGGAACCAAACGACGATTGCAAACGGGAGCGATATCGGGGTTGAACAGTGGACCAACCACAAAGTTGGCACCCAACTGGAGATACATCGCTGCAGTAGGCGCATCAACGACTGAGCCGATACCCAGCGCCAACTCAGGACATTCCTTATCGGCCCACTTCACCAATTCGCCAAACACCTCCTGGGCGAAGTCACCACGGTTTGTAAATTCGAAGGCACGGACACCGCCTTCATAGCAGGCTTTCACCACCTGCTTGCAGGTTTCCAAATCCTTGTTGTAGAAGACAGGCACCATACCAGTGTCGCCAATCTTCTTCATCACAGCAATCTTATCAAACTTAGCCATAGTTCTTATTTTGTTTAACGCTGGACACGGCCGCTGGCGTTGCCGCCGGCGAGGGCCTCTACTTCCTCTATGCTTACTTGGTTGAAGTCACCGTTGATGGTATGTTTCAGGGCTGATGCAGCCACAGCAAATTCAAGGGCCTCGCCTTGGGTGCTCTTTGTCAGCAGACCGTGAATCAGACCACCGGAGAAGGAGTCACCACCACCGACACGGTCGATGATCGGGTTAATCTCATAGCGCTTGCTCTGATAGAACTCCTTACCGTCATAGATGAGGGCCTTCCAGCCATTGAACGTCGCACTGTAACTCTCACGGAGCGTAGAGACGACATACTTGAAACCGAACTCCTGCATCATCTGCTTGAAAATACCCTCGTAGCCGGCAGCATCAGTCTTACCACCCTCCACATCGGCATCAGGCTTGAAGCCGAGACAGAGTTCTGCATCCTCTTCATTACCAATGCAGACATCCACGTACTGCATCAGCGGACGCATGATGGAGATCGCCTTCTCACTGGTCCACAGTTTCTTACGGAAATTCAGGTCGACGCTGACGATCACCCCATGACGCTTTGCTGCCTCACAAGCCAACTTTGTCAGTTCTGCGGCCTTGTCAGAGATGGCAGGTGTGATACCGCTCCAATGGAACCATGCAGCCCCATCCATGATTTTGTCGAAGTCAAAATCAGCGGGAGTAGCCTCTGCAATCGCAGAATGAGCACGATCGTAAATAACCTTCGAAGGACGCATCGAGGCACCCGTCTCAGCATAGTAAAGTCCAATACGATCGCCTCCACGGGTTACATATTCTGTCTTCACACCAAAGCGGCGAAGCGCATTCACGGCAATCTGACCTATCTCATGTTTCGGCAGTTTTGTCACATAATAAGCCTCATGACCATAATTAGCCAACGAGACAGCCACGTTGGCCTCACCACCACCTGGGATGATACGAAATGATTCACTCTGGATGAAACGGTCGTTTCCTTGCGGAGACAGGCGAAGCATAATTTCGCCTAATGTTACAATCTTAGCCATTGTCTTTGTATTATACGATTAATATTAAATGTCATTTGCGCTACAAAGGTACACTTTTTGTTCGAGACCACCAAATATTACATCATGAAATTTGGTGGTATAAAAAAAAAGACGTACCTTTGCACACAGCAAAACAGATTCATCAATCATGGCAAAAGAGAACATCAGGATTAAGGATATTGCCGAGCGTGCAGGCGTATCGGTAGGAACGGTAGACCGTGTACTGCACAATCGTCCGAACGTTTCAAAAGTGGCTCTCGACAAAGTTAATAAGGCATTGGAGGAGATGGACTATAAGCCCAACGTCTACGCTTCTGCCCTCGCCTACAACAAGAAATACACTTTTTATATCGTGCTGCCCAAGCATGAGCAAGAGGCTTACTGGGACGAGATAGAGGAAGGGGCACAAGCCTGTACGGACTTCCGCCGCGACTTCGGTATTACGCTGAAATATATGTATTATGAGCGTTTCAACAATGCCGCCTTTACCCGTATGGTACGTGAATTCCTGACGGAAAAATTCGATGGTGTCATTATCGTGCCGACTACGTTGGAACAGACAGGACGCTTCACGGAAAAACTGATAGACAAGGGCATCCCTTATGTGCTGCTTGACTCCTATATGCCAGACCTGAAGCCCCTGGCTTTCTTTGGACAGGACTCCTTTGCCAGCGGTTACTTCGCCGCCCGTATGCTGATGCTCATTGCCAATAAGGAAAAAGAGATTGCACTCGTAAAACAAACCCGCGACGGTAAGGTCGGCTCTAAGCAGCAGGCTAACCGTGAGACGGGTTTCCGTCATTATATGGTGGACCACTTTCCCGATGTGAAGATTACCGAAGTGGACCTTCCGCTCGACGAGGAACGAAAGGAGTATAACTCCATCTTAGAGAAGTTCTTCAACACCCACCCACAGGTACACCATTGTATAACCTTTAATTCCAAGGCCCATATTGTGGGCGAGTTCCTGCAGAAGAGCAACCGGCGCAATATTCAGATTATGGGCTACGACATGGTGCCGAAGAACGAGGAATGTATCCGACAGGGAAGTATATCGTTCCTTATTGCCCAGCACGCCTATCAGCAGGGTTATGCCAGTGTGGATGCCCTCTTCAATGCCATCGTGTTGAAACGGGAAGTGAACCCCGTGAACTATATGCCCATTGAGATCCTAACAAAAGAAAACGTAGACTTCTACAGACGAACTGCCATATAAACGATGGATTTGACAACCTATTTGAAGATCAATCCAGCCGATTCGGTGGTAGTTTGCCTGCAAACAAAACAAAAGGGAGAAATCATCGAGGTTGACGGCCAAAGGATAACCATCAATCAAGACACCCCTGCCGGACACAAAATTCTGGTCAAGGATGTGGCAAAAGACGAGGACATCATCAAATACGGCTATCCCATCGGTCATGCCCAACAATCCTTGAAAGCAGGCGATTGGGTGAATGAGCACAATCTAAAGACCAATCTCTCAGGCACACTCGAATACACCTACAATCCTATCGGTGAGGAACTGAACATCGCTAATGAAGGTAGAACCTTTCAGGGTTATAAACGCAAAAATGGGGATGTGGGCATCCGTAATGAGATATGGATTGTACCAACGGTTGGTTGTGTGAACGGCATTGCCGAGAAACTGGCAGAGAAACTGCGACAGGAAACCAACTGTCAGGGAATTGACGCTGTGAATGCCTGGCATCACAATTATGGCTGTTCACAACTTTCCGGTGATCATGAAAATACCCGTAAGATACTCCGAGACATCTGTCAGCACCCTAACGCAGGTGCCGTACTGGTCTTAAGTCTGGGTTGTGAGAACAACCAGCCCGACGATTTCATGGCGATGTTGGGCGACTATGACAAGAGCCGCATCCGTCTGCTCGTAACCCAAAAGGTGAAGGGCAATGAAATAGAAGAAGGCATGCGTATCCTGCGCGAACTCTACGATATTGTCAGCAAGGATCGACGCGAAGAAGTATCTGTGTCGGAACTGCGGATAGGTCTGAAATGCGGAGGCTCCGACGGTTTTTCCGGCATTACCGCCAACCCATTAGTAGGCGAATTCTCCGACTGGCTTGTGGCCCAGGGCGGCACATCGGTTCTGACAGAAGTGCCGGAAATGTTTGGGGCAGAGCCCATTCTGATGAATCGCTGCCGCACAGAGGAAATCTTCCAGCAGACCGTCTCGATGATCAATAATTTCAAGGAGTATTTCCTCTCACACGGCGAGCCAGTTGGCGAAAATCCCTCACCAGGCAACAAAGCCGGAGGCATCTCTACCCTCGAAGACAAGGCACTGGGTTGTGTCCAGAAGTGTGGCAAGGCGCCAGTTAGTGGCGTGATGGAATATGGGGATCGTCTGCAAAACAAAGGTCTGAACCTCTTGTCGGCTCCCGGTAACGACCTCGTGGCCGCAACGGCTCTCGCCGCCTCCGGCTGTCATCTGGTACTCTTTACCACCGGACGCGGCACACCTTTTGGTACCTTCATCCCCACCATGAAGATTGCCACAAACCCCACGCTGGCCAAGAACAAGCCCAACTGGGTGGACTTCTCTGCAGGACAATTATTGGAAGGGTGCACAATGCAGGAACTATTGCCGGAATTCATTGATAAGGTAATAGCCATTGCTAACGGACAACCCACCAAGAACGAAGAAAACGACTATCGTGAAATATCCATCTTCAAAAATGGCATCACATTATAGAGGACTCATCGCATTGTCGCCGTTAGGGGTGTTCGTCATCTTGTACTTAGTCACCAGCATCATTGCAGGTGACTTCTACAAGGTACCCATCACCGTTGCCTTCATGGTGTCGAGCATCTACGCCATCATCATACACCATGGTCGTCCCCTGAAGGAACGCATCGACACCTTCAGCCGGGGGGCCGCCACAGGACAGATGATGCTGATGATCTGGATTTTTGTACTCGCAGGCGCCTTTGCGAACTCCGCCAAAGTGATGGGCTGCATCGATGCCACCGTCAACCTGACGCTGGTCTGCCTGCCGCCACAGATGCTGTTGGCAGGACTATTCATCGCAGCCTGTTTCATCTCCTTGTCCATCGGCACATCGGTAGGCACCATCGTGGCACTGACCCCCATTGCAGCAGGCGTGGCCCAGCAGACAGGCACAGATGTGGCCATGATGACTGCCGTCGTCGTTGGAGGTTCTTTCTTCGGTGACAATCTTTCATTTATCTCTGACACGACGATTGTGGCCACCACCACACAGGGATGCCGCCTGAGCGACAAGTTCAGGGTCAATTCCTTCATTGTGGCACCTGCCGCCTTTGTGGTCTGTATCATCTATTTTCTGATGGGATCTGAGATCCATGCCCCTCAGGAGATTGGCAGCGTGCAGTGGACGAAGGTCATCCCCTACCTCGCCGTTCTCATCACGGCCATCTTCGGTATGAATGTGATGGCGGTACTGACGTTAGGCATCATCCTGACGGGTATCATCGGTCTGCTGACGGGTGCTTTTGACATTTTCGGGTGGATGAAGGCAATGGGTGACGGTATCGTCGGCATGGGTGAACTCATCATCATCACCATGATGGCAGGCGGCATGCTGGAACTCATCAAACAGCAAGGCGGCATCGACTACATCATCAAGCGGATGACACGCCACATCAAGGGAAAACGTGGCGCAGAACTCAGCATCGGCACTTTGGTGGCACTGGTGGATGTCTGTACGGCCAACAATACCGTTGCCATCATCACAGTTGGCGGTATTGCCAAACAGATTGGCGACAGATACGGCGTGGACAACAAGAAGGCCGCCTCCATCCTCGATACTTTCTCCTGTTTCGTGCAGGGACTCATCCCGTATGGTGCCCAACTGCTGATGGCCGCAGGACTGGCAGCGCTGAATCCCATCAGTATTATACCTTATTTATATTATCCCTTTGCCATCGGCATCGCAGCCCTCCTTTCCATTTTCCTGCGCTACCCCAAGCGGTATTCATAATGTTCAATCTTCAATGTTCAATCTTCAATGAATATCATCCAACGTAATCTCTTCCGTCTGATCCACATCGGGGCCTTCGAGCAGAAAGAACAGATCGAGCCCATGTCCGTCTACAAGTGGGGACAACTCTTTCAGTTGGCCGTCATGCACGACGTGGCAGGCTATGTCTATGAAGGCCTGCAACGCAGCAAGGATCAGTTCTTCCTCCATCTGACGGACAAGCAATGGCAACTGTGGGAGAAGACCATCCAGGAGATACGCAAGAAAGCGCGCTATGCAGAAGAGGAGCCCGACGAATTCCTGCGGGCAGACCATCTGACAAACCCACTGCTGAACAAGAAACTCCAGACCATCCTCGACGACGAACAGTCGGACATCCGCACCCGTCAGGTGTTGCTCACCATCATCCGCGTGTCGCGACACATCCTGAACGAGGGCGTGCCCATCCGACAACTCGTGGAACTGGGCATCTGTCTCCGCACAGATGGCCGCCATGCCGACTTCACGACCTTAGGCAAATGGCTTAAAACGCTCCAACTGCAACAGGTGGCCAAGTTGGAGGCCTCGTTGCTGATGGAACTGTTGGGATTTGAGAAAGAGGAGATTGCCTTTGCGGGCGACAAACACGATAAGAACGTGGAGCAGGTGGCACAGGAACTGATCGAGTTCACCAACACCCGCGCCAGGGACTTTTATTTCCTACAAGATGCGGGCGATGTATTTGTGCATACAAGTAACGGAAGTGCCATGCTCGGGCATATACACCGTTCCGCACGATACTTCCGTTATTTTCCTTCGGAGACGCTGACGAATTTCTTTGCATCGTTTGCCCATTCGCTCTCGCATATCGAGGAGTGAGCAGAGTGAATGGGTTGAATGGGTCTAATGGGCGGGCTTTGCCGCAGGCTGGGCCGATTTGGACTGGGCGGGCTTTGCCGCAGGTTGGGTCGGCTTGGGTTGTGCCGGCTGAGCCGGCTGGGCCTCGGCGGCCTGCTGGGCTTTCATAATGGAATCCTGCTGGGCCTGACGACGCTTGGCCTCGGTTTCTTCCCGGATGCGGTCGTAGGCATTGGCGGCCTCGTCGTAATAGACGCCCTGCTGATGGCTGTCCATATACTTCTGGTAGGCATCCATCGTATCTTCCAACTTCGCTGCCGCAAAGTCGAGCGAGTCAATCATCAGACGCGCCTCGGTCACATGGATATTCTCAGGATTACGGTCGATGAACAACTGGAGGGCCGCCTTCGACTGACTGGCGAAGGCATTCTGCCAGTCGCGGTCCACCTTCTTCAATATCTCCAAATGGGCTTTGATGGAGTCGCGATGGGCCACCGAGGCATCGATATACATATCGAGGAAGTTCTGCAACACGGCAGGCTCTGCGCTCATCATGGCGTTCTCGTAGGCCCGCATCTCGTTCTCCTGTTGCGACTTCTGGTAGAAATAGATACCGAGGAAAACGATAATCAGGGCGATGACGAAGCCCACGACGATCGACGACCACAGGATCTTGTGCCCCGTCTTCTTGGGCTCCTCAGTTTGCGGTATCTCAGGGATCTCCGGCATCATGGCATACGACTGCGAATTGACACTCTGCCCGGTGGCGGGTTCGCTGGCCGAGGCATTGATACTGCAATGACAGTTCGGACACTCGCGATCGTCCTTGAAGATATATTCTCCACAGTCAGGACAACGGGTGATCTTTCCTGCTATCTCAATCCCGCATGAGGGACAAGTCTTGGCGCGGTCGCTAACCTGATGACCGCATTCGGGACACTTTATTATCATTGAACTTTGAAGTTTGAATTTTGAAATTTATGATTACTATTACTCCTAATGGCGGAAGCGGATCTCGCGGAGGGCATGATTGCCGAGGAAGCGTGACTTGTCGACATAGCCGTTCACGCCGATGATGCGTCCCTTTCCCGTGTACTGCCACATGGTGATATCACGGCCGTCGGCCAGCACGGGCTCCTCATCCTGATACATGGCAATCATCAGTTGGTAGCCGTCGAGTTGGCCCACCAGATGCCAGTTGTAGAAGTTGCGGAACGTGTAGACCAGCGGTTTCTGGTGGTAGGCGCGCTCCACCATCCGGAGGAAGGTTTTCAGCGAGTCGCAGAACTGGCCGTCGGGCATGTTACCCGTCGTCTCTACGTCGATCATCGGGATCAGGTCCTGCTCTCCGGGCAGGCACTGGGCGGTGAAGTTACGCAGTTGCAGGTGCAGCGGTGTCTTCGGACGGAAGAAGTGGTAGGAGCCCACCTTCAACCCGTAGCGGTGGGCCAGTTCGATGTTGCGCTCGTAGCGTGAGTCGATGCGGTCGCCGCCCTCGGTGGCTTTCAGATAGACATACGCCATCTTCGTGTGGCCACCGACGGTCTCCCAGAATACCTCGCCCTGGTAGTGGCTCAGGTCGATGCCGTGCACGTGGTCGCAGGTGTCCTCGCACATGATGTAGGGATCGCCGTCGTCCATGTTCTGGGCGGGCCGGGGCCTCTGGGCGACGGCCTTCCGCCGCGCCGGTTTCTTGGCCGCCCGCTTCTTGGCCGAGGCCTTGGCGGTCTTCTTCGCCGTCGTCTTCTTCTTGCCTTTCACCACCTTGGTGGTCTTGGGGCGCTTGCGCGCCGTATTCTTCTTTGAGCGCTGGGCGTAGGCATCTCCCACGGCAATGGCGAGGATGCAAACCAGCAGCAGTAAGATGAGTCTTTTCATTATTTTCCAATTTTGACGCGCAAAGTTACGAATATTTTTGGATTCCACCGCCATATTCGGGAGAAATTTGCGCCATCACGCTAAAATTCTTGAGTACATGTGACGAAAAAAATCCCCGGAAGCGCATCGGCTTTCGGGGATTTCTATGACCGTTCGACGGAAGGATTATTTCTTTTCCTCTTTCTTCTCGTCGGTTTTCTTTTCATCTGTCTTCTTGGCGTCAGCCTTCTGTCCGGGCTTATAGCGTTTGTTCAGGCCGTTGATCACATCCTGCGTGATGTCGTACTTCTTGTCGGCAAAGAGAATATTGTCGCCAGCCTTCGAGAGGATGATGTCGTACTTCTTATCCTTGTTGTAGGCCTGGAGGAAGTTGTTCAGCGAGTCGCGCAGGGCCTCATTGAACTTAGCCGTCTCGTTGGCCAGTTCCGTCTCCAGGCGGGCCTGGAGTGCCTGCAGGTCGTTCTGCTGGCGCTGGATGGCATTCTGCACGGAGGCCGCCTGCTCACGGCTCTGGAAACCGTTGTTGTTGAGTTTCTGCTGGAAGTTGTTCACGGCAGCCTGCAGGGCGTTACCCTTCTGGGTGAGCGTGTTGCGGGCGTTGTTCGACTTCTTCTCCAGTGTCACACTGTAATCCTTGGCAAAGGTGTACTGCGTCATCAGCGAGTCAACCTCTACGTAGGCAATCTTCATGCCCGTGGTCTGGGCGTCGGCAGCAGCAGGCTGCTCGTCCATCTTCGGGGCGGCATTGTTGCACGAAACCATCATGGCAGCGATGGCGAGTGCAGGGAAAATGTACTTTTTCATCTTTTACTTATTATTTTTTGATTACGCATTTCACGGTCCTGATCGAGCACGCAGTTGATACCCCGCTCACGCATCGCCTCAGAGTCGTGGATATGCTGCGACTTGAACTCGCCACCCTTCACGAACAGCACCCTCACGAGGAAAAATACCATCGCGATAGCAATTATTAACGCGGAGATGAGCAGAGTCTCAATCATTTTTTGTACTTTTGCACTTGCAATTCGTCTGCAAAGGTACGAATAAGAGCGCAATATACCAAAAATAAAATCAAAAATAGCATTAATAATGAATAAAAACGACTTAAAACCGGCTGTTGTCTTCGCCGAATTTGCGAAGATTAACCAAATTCCGCGTCCTTCGAAGCGCGAGGAGAAGATGATTGAGTACTTGAAGAACTGGGGTGAGAGCCACGGACTGGACACGAAAGTGGACGAGACAGGCAACGTGATTATCCGCAAGCCTGCCACCAAGGGTATGGAGAACCGCCAGACGGTGATTCTGCAGAGTCACATGGATATGGTGTGCGACAAACTGGTGGATGTGGAGTTCGACTTCGACAAGGACGCCATCAAGACGTATGTCGACGGCGAGTGGCTCACGGCAGAGGGTACGACCCTCGGAGCCGACGACGGTATCGGCTGTGCCATCGAACTGGCCATCCTCAGTGCCGACGATATCGAGCACGGCCCCATCGAGTGCGTCTTCACCCGCGACGAGGAGACGGGGCTCTCAGGTGCTGAGGGCATGAAGGCCGGCTTTATGACGGGCGACTACCTGATCAACCTCGACTCGGAGGACGAGGGCGAGATTTTTGTCAGTTGTGCCGGCGGTCGCAACACCCAGGCCAAGTTCACCTTCGGGCGTCAGGCCGCTGCCGCAGGCTCTTTCTTCATCAAGGGCTCGCTGAAAGGACTCGTGGGCGGACACTCGGGCGACGACATCAATAAGAAGCGCGCCAACGCCATCAAACTGCTGGGCCGTTTCCTGTTCCAGGAGATGAAACGCTATGAGGGCATCTCTCTGGCACAGTTCCACAGCGGCAAACTGCACAATGCCATCCCCCGCGACGGCTACTTTGTGATCGCCGTGCCCAATGATCTCAAAGAAAACATCCGCGCCGACTGGAACGTGTTTGCTGCCGAGGTGGAGGATGAGTTCCACGTGACCGACACGCAGATGGTGTTCGCCATGGAGAGCACCGAAGCCGAAAACATCATCGCCCCCGATGTGGCTAAGAAATTCGTCTGGGCCCTGCAGGCTGTCGATAACGGCATCTATGCCATCTGTCAGGACGAAGCCCTCGGCGGGATGGTCGAGACATCGAGCAACATCGCCAGCGTACACACCTCTGAGAACACCATCGACATCCTGTCGTCCCAGCGCAGCAACGTGATGTCGAACCTCGACAATATGTGTGCCACCATCCAGGCCGTCTTCGAACTGGCCGGCGCAGAAGCCATCTCTTCCGACGGCTATCCCGCCTGGAAGATGAAGGCCGACTCGAAGTTGCAGGAGATCGTGGTCGCTTCCTACAAGAAACTGTTTGGCAAGGATCCCATCGTGCGCGGCATCCACGCCGGATTGGAGTGCGGACTCTTCTCCGAGCGCTACCCTAACCTCGATATGGTGAGTTTCGGTCCCACCCTTCGCTTTGTCCACACCCCCGACGAACGGCTCCATATCCCCACCGTTCAGATGGTGTGGGATCACCTGCTCGACGTGCTCAAAAACATTCCGCAGAAATGAAACCCTCGCGCGTATATATTATAATAGGTGTACTGACTCTGCTGCTGCTCGCCTCGTGCGGGCAGCGGTACGAGGCCAAGCAACTGGTCAAGGCTTTTGTCAAGGAGCATGCGACGGAAGAGATAGACATCAGCAGTTTTTCCGACCTCGACTCGACCAAGGTGATCAGCGACTCACTACTGCAGGTGCTCCAGACGAATGCGACGAAAGACCCGCTCTTCAAGGACGTGAGTTTCACGGCCCAGCGCACTTCGCCTACCCTACTCTTCATCCGCATGCGCTACGGAGCCGACAGCCTGAACCAGTCGCGCACCTTCTATTTCGACAAGGATTTGACAAGTATCATCGCCTTCAAATAGATACAAAAGATACAAACGAATAAGGCTTCTGATTTCTCAGAAGCCTTATTTGTAGTCGATAGGGGAATCGAACCCCTATGCCAAGATTGAGAATCTTGTATCCTAACCATTAGATGAATCGACCATTATTTTAAAGAGCGCTTCTCTCAGAGAAATCCCCCAGGTTGCGGAAGGAGGGGGATTCGAACCCCCGGTACGGGAACCCGTACGGCAGTTTAGCAAACTGCTGGTTTCAGCCACTCACCCATCCTTCCAAAAGGAGGTTTTGTGCTTCAACCGTGGGGTTATCTCCTTGATTGCGGGTGCAAAGGTACTACATTTTTCTCAATCCTCCAAATCTTTCTGCAACTTTTTTCGAAAAAAGTTATTTGAAAGCGTTTGATGGAGTTAACGCCCATCTAAATCCCTCTATTTTACGCTCTCGATACGGAGTTTGAGCAGACCGGCTGGGACGCGCACCTCCACGACATCACCTACTTTCTTATTGAGCAGGGCCTGTGCAATAGGCGATTTGACGGAGATCTTCCCCTCACGGAGATTAGCCTCATGCGGACTGGCAATCGTATAGGTCATTCTGGCGTTGTTGGCCAGGTTGGTCATCTCCACCTGACTGAGCAGTTGGACACTCCCGTTAGCCAGCCTCGACATATCAATGACCCGTGCATTGGCCAGCACCTTTTGCTTGAAACGGATCCTGCCCAACAACCGTGACTGTTCACGCTTGGCAGCATGATACTCGAAGTTTTCGCTGAGGTCGCCTTTGTCGCGAGCCTCAGCGATTGCTTCTCGTACCTGGGGGAGTTCCACACTCTCCAGTTGATGCAGTTCGGCTACGAGTTTGTCGTAGCCCTCTTGTGACATATATTCAAATGCCATCGCTTAGAGATTCAAGTCTTTCTTCAAGGCCTCGATCTTCTCATCGGCAGCCTTTGAGCAAGGCTCATAGTCGGCAGCGCCTTTGAAGGACGGGTTCTTGACCTCGGTATAGAACTTGATCTTCGGCTCTGTGCCTGAAGGACGGACAGAAACCTTCGTGCCGTCCTCGCAGAACCACTGCAGCACGTTCGAGGTGTCGGGCATGTCGATCTTCGTCACGTTGCCCTGGGCATCCTTGGCCTCCAATGTCTTAAAGTCTTTCCAGACGCAGACCTTCGAACCGCCTAATGACTTCGGCGGGTTCTCACGGAAGTCGGTCATCATCTGCTTGATCTCGTCGGCACCGGTCTTTCCTGGACGCACCACGTTGACGGTGATCTCCTTCGAGAAGCCATACTCCTTATAGATATTCATCAGCAGATCGTAGAGGGTCATACCGTTGTCACGGGCCCAGGCGGCGATCTCACAGATCAGACAGATAGAGGCTGGGGAGTCTTTGTCGCGAACCTTATCAAACGGCAGGAAGCCGAACGACTCCTCACCACCGCCGATGTACTTCTTCTTGCCCTCATTGACGCGGATACGGTAGGCAATCCATTTGAAACCGGTATATTCGTCGAACATCTCGACACCATTCTTTTTAGCAATAGCGGCTATCATCTCAGAGGTCACGATGGTCTTCACCATGAACTCGTTACCCTTGAGTTGACCGAGTTTCTTCTTATTGGTGATGATGTACCAAGAGAACATCATGGCAGTCTGGTTACCATTCAGGATCTCCCACTCGCCCTTCGGGTTGCGACAGACGATGGCCAGACGGTCTGCATCCGGATCGGAGGCAATCACGAGGTCGGCATTGAGTTTCGTTCCAAGTTTCATACCTAAGGTCATCGCCTCAGCATTCTCTGGATTGGGGCTGACCACAGTGGGGAAGTTACCATCGATAACCATCTGTTCGGGTACCACGTGGATGTTCTGGAAGCCCCAGGAACGCAGGGCCATCGGAACAATCACGCGACCCGTGCCGTGCATGGGAGAATAGACGATGTTGAGGTCTTTCTGGCGCATGATGACATCCTGATCCACCATTGCCTCCTTGACAGCCTGGATATAGTCCCAGTCCATCTCGCCACCAATGATATCGATGAGATCCTTGTTGCCCTCGAACTTCACATCCTGGATCTTCACCTTGTTCACCTCGTCGATGATACCTTTGTCGTGCGGAGCCAGTACCTGTGCGCCATCGTCCCAGTAGGCCTTGTAGCCATTGTACTCACGGGGATTGTGAGAAGCGGTGACATTCACACCTGCCTGACAACCGAGTTGACGGATGGCAAACGAGATCTCCGGTGTGGGACGGAGACTCTCGAAGAGATACACCTTGATACCGTTGGCGGAGAATATGTCGGCAACCGTCTCAGCGAACATCCGTCCGTTGTTACGACAGTCGTGACCTACCACCACAGCAGGCTGGATGTCTGGGAAGGCCTTGTTGATGTAGTTGGCAAATCCCTGTGTAGCCATACCCACGATGTACTTGTTCATACGGTTTGTGCCGGCACCCATGATACCGCGCAGACCACCTGTACCAAACTCCAAGTTCTGATAGAAAGCATCGATAAGAGCCGTCTTATCGGGGTTGTCAAGCATTGCCTGTACTTCCTTACGTGTCTCCTCGTCAAAGGCCGGAGAGAGCCATTCTTTTGCAACTGCCTCGCACTGGGCAATCAACTGAGCATTTTCTGCCATAGTCCTTACGTTTTTATTTGTTTTAGATTGAAATGTATTCTATCCCACAAAAGTACAAATAAATCCGATAAGGTATATCAAAGGAGGCAAACTTTTTTATTTCTTTAAGATTTTATCTATCTCATCAAACTGTTTTCCCATGTTCAGGTTGAAGTAGATGCGATAGAGGGCAGGCCCCCATTTCTGTGTTTCCGAGGGGGCTAAGGCACGGTATCTCTCCATATAGGGCAAGGCTTTCTGGTACATATCCCTTACCTGTTTCTTGTGCCGCTGGGGATCCATGCGCAGGGCGATGTTCAGATAAGCGGAACCGCCATTGTAGTAAGCATCAGCCTGTTTATCGTTGAGCGTCAGCAGTTTGTCGGTGTATTTCAGGCTCTCGGCATAGCGTTCCTGCTGCATCAGCACGTTCGACTTTGCAAAGAGATAGAGTTCGTTGAGCGAGTCGGCCTCCAGTGCGATGTCAACGATGGCGAGGGCTTTCCGGTATTGTCCTTTCTGCGTAAAGGCATCCATCAGACGGGGAAAGAAATAATTCGATGTGGGATACTCCAAGAATCCTTTTTGGAGAGTAGCCACATACATGGAGTCGTCATGCAGGATCCGCCACGACTCAGCAACATACTGGAAAGTCATGTCACGTTTCGACGAATCACGAAGCGCCAGTTCCCTGTGGCGAAGCGCCAACAAGGGGTCGTTCATCCTGTAACCGCAATAACAGGCCCAGTAGGAAGCCTCCTCCATACGCGAGTCCTCCGCAAAGATAGGGTCATAGCCTGTGAAAAGAGGCTGACGGGTACAGTCAAGGTAAGTCTCGAAGAAGTCGTAGGCTTTCTGGAAGTCGCTCTTCCTGACATAATAGGCACCCCCGAAGAACAGGTTCGGTCGGTAGTTGATCATGTCCCTCGCTACGTCCTTTCGGAGTTCAGGTGCCACCCTACCCTTCTTGTCGGGCCTGATGTCGAGAGAGTCCATGCAGAAGGCGATGGAAAACATACGGCGCACCAACGAGAAGAACTGGGCCGTGTCCTGCTGCTTGTGCGTATATAACCGCTCGTTGGCCTGTTCATACTGCTTCTGCACGCTCTGGAGCCAGATCTCGTAGATGCGCTTGTTGTCTTGGTTGGCAGAATCTTTCAGCAGATCAGTCATCAACCGCTCTGCCTTATCAAGGTTCTTGCCTGTTTTCAGATATGTACGAGCCTCGCCTATCTGCTTCCTTTGGGCGGAAGCAGATAGTGCGAGGATCACACTAAAGAATAATATACAATTTCGTAAGATTTGAGGCACACGCTTTATTCAAGGGTTGCAGCCTTGTCCGTCAGACCAAGTTGGGTGTAGACATTGTGCAACAGATACTTCCACTTCACCGTATTCTGCTCAGGATCCAGTTCCTGGCACTTCTCGAAGTCGACCTGTGCATCAGCGAGTTGTTCCTTAAACTTCTTCTCGTTATCAGGCGTCAGACGACCTGTACGTGCATCCGCATTGTTCTCGTTGAATTCGACTGCAATATTATACTTACAGACGGCACGATAGTAGGCAAACTGCACATAGTTGGGCTGTGACTCAGGAATGAGGTTCCACTGGGCAACGGCCTCTGCATACTTCTTCTGGTTCTGCAACAGGAAAGCCTTGTAGATGTGAGGAAGCACAGAGTTAGGATACTTAGCCAGATGCTCCTCGCCAATCTTCATGACACCTGCCTCATCGTTGTTGAGGATCATGGCGTCGCACATATAAGAATAAATCTTCTCGTTATCAGGATACTTGGCATACATCTCCTTCATATCGTTGATGAACTTCAAAGAGTCTTCTTTGGTAGAACGATTCTTGCTCATCGTATACAGAAGAAGGTCAATACTAAAGTCGCGAACCTGCTGAATGGTATCACTCACACCCATCTTCAGAAGTTCGATGGCACGATCCTTCTTCTCCAACTGCATGGCAGCACGACCAGCATAGTAAGCAGCGATACCGCGATTGGGGTCATTCTTAATGGCAGGAACCACATCGAAGAGAGGTGATTCAGCAGCCTTCAGATAAGCATCAAGGCACTGGAAGGCCTCTTCATTCTTGCTGCTCTCGGCATAGTTACAACCATTCTCATACAAGCCCTTGAACACACTCAGCAGACGATCCTGGTTCTTCTTCTGGAAGGCAGGCTTCACCTGTCCCTTGGCATTGGGAAGGATATCATATTTATCGCACTCAGCCGCATAGTTGAGGGCATCGATACCAGCCTTGATCATACCAAGAGTATCTATCGGATCATTCTTCTGCAGAGCCTGATTGGTAATACGAGTGTCGTCTTCCTTCTTATATTTTGCATAAGCAAGGTCAACCAGTTTGTTGTAAGCCTTTGCCTTCTCCTGATCGTTGGCGAGTTGACTCAGTCCACTCTTCAACAGGGCCTCAGCCTCTGCATAGTCCTTTGCCTTGAGGATAGCCTTCAAAGCATCACTGTCACCGGCAAATGCGGTAGCGCTTGCCACCATGAACATTGCCATCATCATAAACTTTTTCATAAGCCTTTTAAAATTTGGTTTGATTTGTTATTATTCATTGTTATCATTATCTGTTTCGAAAGCAGTATCGACACTCGTGTCGACGGGCAGTTCTTCATTCAGCACCTCTGCTTCCTCTACATCTTCTTCCTGACTCGACGTCACCTTGCACACACTGGCGATGGTGTCGTTCTTCTTCGTGAGATTGATCAGGCGCACACCCTGGGTGTTACGACCCATCACACGGACATCGGCCACCTTCAGGCGGATAAGAATGCCGCTCTTGTTGATAATCATGAGGTCGTTCTCATCAGTGACCACCTTGATAGCCACCAGACGCCCCGTCTTCTCTGTGATGGCGAGCGTCTTCACGCCTTTCGCACCACGCAGCGTCTTACGGTAATCCTCTACCTCCGAGCGCTTGCCGTAGCCGTTTTCAGAAACCACCATGATGGTCTCCACGTTGGGATCATTGACGCAGACCATACCAACCACCTCGTCGTCGCCACCGTCGAGACGCATACCGATGACACCGGTAGCCACACGCCCCATCGTACGGACATCGTTCTCATCGAAGCGGACAGCACGACCGTTCCGGTTAGCCAGCAACAGTTCGTTGTGCCCATTGGTCAGACGAACGCCAACCACCTCGTCGCCCTCATTGACATTGATGGCGATGACACCGGCAGCACGTACGTTCTTATAGGCATCGAGACGGGTCTTCTTGATGATACCCTGCTTGGTGGCGAACACCACATAGTGCGACTGCAAGAATTCCTCATCGTTGAAGTTCTTGATGCGCAACACGGCGTTGATGGAATCATCCGGCTCGATGTTCAGCATATTCTGGATGGCACGTCCCTTCGAGTTCTTGTCACCCTCAGGAATCTCGTAGCACTTCTGCCAGTAACAGCGTCCCTTCTGGGTGAAGAAGAGCAGTGTGTTGTGCATCGTGGCGGGATAGATATACTCCGTGAAGTCATTGTCACGATGGCGGGCAGCCTTGGCACCGACACCACCACGACCCTGCTCGTGGAACTCATCGAGATGGGTACGCTTGATGTAACCCATGTGCGAGATGGTGATGACCACAGGATCATCGGGATAGAAGTCTTCGGCATTAAACTCATGGTCGAAGGGGATAATCTCCGTACGACGCTCGTCACCATACTTCTCCTTCACCTCCAACAGGTCGTTCTTCATCACTTCCTTACAACGCTCTGGGTTGTCGAGGATTTCCTGCAAGTCGGCAATGAGTTTCTGCAAGTCATCAAACTCCTGATGGAGTTGATCCACACGCAGACCGGTCAACTGTGCCAGACGCATATCGACGATGGCCTTCGACTGCAACTCATCCAGTTCGAAGCGAACCTCCAAGTTGCGCTGGGCATCCGTCGGGGTCTTACTATTCCTGATAATGTGTACCACCTCGTCGATATTGTTGACGGCGATGATCAAGCCTTCGAGGATATGAGCACGCTCCTGCGCCTTACGCAGGTCGTACTTGGTACGACGGATGGTCACATCATGCCGGTGCTCCACAAAATACTTGACGCATTCCTTCAAGTTCAGCAGACGAGGACGACCCTTCACGAGGGCGATATTGTTGACAGAGAACGAACTCTGCAAGGCTGTCATCTTGAAGAGTTTGTTGAGCAGCACATTGGCATTGGCATCACGCTTCACATCCACGACGATACGCATACCCTGACGACCTGACTCATCATTGACATTCGCCACACCCTCAATCTTATGCTGGTTGGCGAGGTCGGCGATATAGGCCACAAGGTCGGCCTTGTTCACACCGTAGGGGATTTCCGTGACCACGATCTTGTCGTGGGTCTCACCACTCTCGATCTCAGCCTTGGCACGCATCACGATACGGCCACGACCAGTCTCGTAAGCATCCCTCACACCCTGCAAGCCATAGATATAGGCACCTGTCGGGAAGTCGGGACCCGGGATATACTGCATCAGTCCGTCTGTATCAATATCGGGATTATCGATATAGGCACAACAGCCATCGATGACCTCACCCAGATTGTGGGTAGGCATATTGGTGGCCATACCGACGGCAATACCGTTACCACCATTCACCAACAGGTTAGGCACCTTGGTAGGCATCACTGTAGGCTCTTGGAGAGAGTCGTCGAAGTTGTTGGCCATATCAACGGTCTCCTTGTCGAGATCGTCCATAATGTGCTCACCCATCTTAGAGAGACGGCACTCGGTATAACGCATGGCTGCTGGTGAGTCACCGTCCACAGAACCGAAGTTACCCTGTCCGTCAACGAGGGTGTAACGCATATTCCACTCCTGGGCCATGCGGACGAGGGCACCATAGACGGAACTGTCGCCGTGGGGATGGTACTTACCGAGCACCTCACCGACAACACGCGCACATTTCTTATAAGGTTGTGTCGAGACGTTGTTGATATTCATCATACCGTATAGGATACGGCGGTGTACGGGCTTGAAGCCGTCGCGCACATCGGGAAGGGCACGTGCCACAATGACTGACATAGAGTAGTCAATGTAACTGGATTTCATCTCTTCCTCGATGTTAATCTTAATAATTCTGTCGTTGTCGAAATTCTGATCCATTATTCTAATTTTTATCTCTTCTTATTTTCGTAATTTTGCGTTTAAGGCACTTTTCAGCCCCTCTGACGCGTTTTTAACCGTGCAAAGGTAGACATTTTTTCCGTACCCACCAAACCTTTTAAGTATATTTAGCGGAAACTTTAACGAATGTTTGGCACGTTGTTTGCAGAATTATTAGTAACTTTGCAGAAAATAATAAATAGTTAATTGTCAAATAAGAAATTGAATGTCCAGCCAGTTTTCACCTAAGGTATCTGAAATACTTGCCTACTCCCGTGAGGAGGCTGCAAGATTGGCCAGTCGATCAGTAGGTCCGGAGCATCTGCTTCTGGGGCTACTGAGGATGAAGGAAAGTCCGGTGATCGATGTGTTCCACCGACTGAACCTGAATCTACAATCCATCAAGACGGAATTGGAGAATAAAGTACGCGAGGATGAGTTGGGTATGCCGATCTACACCCATGAACTGGTACTCAACGAAAAAGCGAACAACATTCTGAAACTCGCTGTACTTGAGGCACGTATACAGAGATCTGCCAATGTCAACGAACAGCACCTGTTGCTCGCCATCCTGCATGATGCCGTGAACAATGGTGCCAAACAAGTATTAGAATTAAACAGTATGAATTATGAGGATGTACAGGCGTTGCTCAACGCCCCCAAGACCAATAGTATCACCAATGGCATAGGCCTGCCCGAGGAAGACGAGGAGGAATTCGAGGAGACGGGTGCCTCTGGAAAAGTCAGGAAATCCGGAACTTCCAGTTCCACCACCGCACAGGCTCAGAAGCCTGCCTCGAAGACACCCGTACTCGACACTTTCGGCACAGACCTGACGCAGGCTGCCCTCGACGGGAAACTGGATCCCTGTGTGGGTCGTGAGAAAGAGATACAGCGTGTCATAGAGATTCTGGGCCGTCGTAAGAAAAACAACCCCATATTAATTGGAGAACCGGGTGTTGGAAAGAGTGCCATTGTGGAGGGACTGGCCCAGCAGATTGCCAGTCACCACACCTCTCCCATGCTCTTCGACAAACGTATCTACACCCTCGATATGACAGGTGTGGTGGCTGGCACGAAGTATCGCGGACAGTTTGAGGAGCGCCTGAAGGCCCTGATGAAGGAGATAGAGCAGAACCCCGATGTCATCGTGTTCATCGACGAGATACACACCATCATCGGTGCTGGTTCCACACCTGGCAGCATGGACGCAGCCAACATCATGAAACCTGCCCTGGCACGAGGCACCATGCAGTGTATCGGCGCCACAACCCTCGACGAATACCGTAACTCTGTGGAAAAGGACGGCGCTCTGGAACGCCGCTTCCAGAAGGTACAGGTAGAGCCGACAACCCAGGAAGAAACCTTGCAGATACTGCGTAATATTAAGGATCGCTACGAGCATCACCACCACGTCACCTATACCGACGAGGCTCTCGTGGCATGTGTCAAATTGACAGACCGCTACGTGACAGACCGTTTTATGCCTGATAAGGCCATTGACGCAATGGACGAAACGGGTTCCCGTGTTCATCTCTCCAATGCCCAGATCCCACCTGAGATTCTTGAATTAGAGAAAGAGATTGCTCACGTGAAGGAACGCAAGAACGCAGCCGTCAAGAGTCAGGACTTCGAGTTGGCAGCAGGCTACCGTGACCGTCAGACGCAACTGGAGATCAGTTTGAAGGAACAGAACCTGAAATGGCAGAGCGGCGAGAATGAGGAGCGTCAGGTGGTGGATGCCGAACAGGTAGCCAATGTGGTGTCGATGATGACAGGGGTACCCGTTCAGCGGATGGCCGAACAGGAGGGTGTTCGTCTGAAAGGCATGATGGATGAGTTGAAAGGAGCCGTCATCGGTCAGGATAAGGCGATTGAGAAGATGGTAAAAGCCATCCAGCGCAACCGCGTGGGACTGAAAGAGCCCAACCATCCCATCGGTGTGTTCATGTTCCTCGGCCCTACGGGTGTCGGTAAGACTTATCTGGCCAAGAAACTGGCAGAGTTCATGTTTGGCAGCAGCGATGCCCTCATTCGCATCGACATGAGCGAATACACGGAGAGTTTCAACACCTCACGACTCATCGGTGCGCCTCCGGGCTATGTGGGCTATGAGGAAGGCGGACAACTGACAGAGCGTGTGCGTCGTCACCCCTACTCCATCGTCCTGCTCGACGAGATAGAGAAGGCACACGCCAATGTCTATAACTTGCTGTTACAGGTGCTCGACGAAGGACGCCTCACCGATGGCAACGGACGCTTTGTGGATTTCCGCAACACGGTGATTATCATGACCTCGAATGCTGGTACCCGCCAGTTGAAGGATTTTGGTCGCGGCGTAGGTTTCGGCGCTTCCGGCAATGCAGGACTCGCCCTCAACGAACAGGACAAGGAACATGCCCGCAGCATCGTACAGAAGGCACTCTCGAAGCAGTTCTCGCCAGAGTTCCTGAACCGTCTGGACGAGATCATCACCTTCGACCAACTCGATTTGGAGGCCATCAAGCAGATCATCGACATCGAACTGAAAGGACTGTACCAGCGCATCGAACAGATCGGCTATCATATCGACCTTTCGGAAGAAGCCAAGGAGTTCGTTGCCTCCAAGGGCTACGACGTGCAGTTTGGTGCCCGTCCGCTAAAACGCGCCATCCAGAACTATATCGAGGATGGCATCAGTGACCTGATTGTCAACGGCAACCTTGAACCCGGTGCCACCATCCACATCACCAAGTCCGCCGACAAAGAGGAATTAGCGTTCGGATAAATACATTTTAACCGTAAGAATAATTATTTTTATCCCAAAAATTTGGCCATAACAGAAAATATGCTTACCTTTGCGCCATGAAACATGAAGGAAGCATATCTAATATGGTGACCTCCGAAATCGTGGCCACACTTGGTGAACGTTTCAAGGACTATCGCATCGCTTGTGACATGACACAGAAAGAAGTGTCAGACAAGTCGGGCGTCAGCGTCATCACTATCAGAAAGTTTGAGAACGGACAGTTGTATAACTTGACACTGGCAACCTTTATCGCCCTTTTGAAGGCCATTGACTTCACACAGGGATTGGACGAGGTGTTACCTGAGATTCCTGTATCACCTTACGAACTACTGAAGATTCAACAAGGAAAACGTAAAAGAGTAAGGCATGCGAAGTAATATCGTCAAAGTGATGCTCTGGGGCCAGGAAGTGGGAAGCCTCTACTGGGACGAACGCCGGAAAAGAGCGGTTTTCAACTACCATCCCGACTTCATCAAGGCAGGGCTGGATATCGCGCCATTGTCTGCATCTATCAAGGATCCACGCAATCGCCTGCCCATCTATGGACTGGCTAACGATGACATCTTCTATGGACTGCCTGCTTTTATATCAGACTCACTGCCCGGACGATGGGGTAATGCCGTCTTTGATGCTTGGGCAGCAGAAAACAATGTGAGTGCGTCAGAGATTACTTCTGTTGACAAGTTGTCGTTTATCGGCAAAAGAAGTATGGGGGCACTGGAGTTTGAACCTGCACAGGCATTCGACGAACAGCGCAGTTATCAGTTGGCTGAACTCTATAAGAAAGCATTAGAGATACTGCATGGCAGAGAAGAAGTGGCGGTGGCAGGTCAGGACTTGACACTGAGTGCCCTTTATGAGGTAGGCACTTCGGCAGGTGGCAATCACTCAAAGGCTGTCATTGCCATTAACAAGGAAACCGGTGATGTGCGGTCTGGTCAGGTCATGCTCCCAGAAGGCTACAAATACTATCTGCTGAAATTTGCCGAGACACGACACTACCCGTTGACAACAATTGAGATGGCCTACTATGATATGGCCACGATGGCTGGTATAGACATGATGCCATCAGAACTGATTGAGATAGGCGGTGAAAGTCACTTTCTGACAGAACGCTATGACCGAAAGAACGGAGAGAAAGTACATACGGTGTCGCTGGCGGGCATGATGCCTGATGCCACATCCTACGAACAACTGATGGATGTATGTCTGAAACTGCAACTGCCTTATAAAGAATGTGAGGAGGTCTATCGCCGGGCTGTGTTTAACATGCTGACCACCAACGTAGATGCTCACATACGCAACTTTGAGTTTATGCTTGAGAAAGGACAAACCGACTGGCACATCTCACCTGCCTACGACCTGACCTTCTCATGCTTTAACCCACACAACAAACTGGACGAGTACCACTATCTGAGTATGAATGGCAAGCGGACGGGTGTCAACCATGATGACATGTTGGCTTTTGCACGAAGATATATGATCGACAATCCCAACGCCATCATCAAGCAATGTGTAGACGCTGTGATGGAATTTAGGGCTATTGCCACCAAATATGGTGTGAGCGAACATTGGCAGGATGTCGTGGAACGTCACTTTGCAGAGATGACGCCCGACCTGCTGTCGGGCCTGCAAGGATATAAGCCCCATGTGTTCAGTTATGTATTGAAGAACGACGTGCATGTGGAGGATGCCCAGTGGCAGGAGATGGGCAACGGGGCGTTCCGTCTGACGGCACGGATCAATGGTGCGGAGTATCGCGCCACTGTCAGCCCCAAATCACCCACCGGCAAACGGATTGCCGACTGTGGCGGCATCAAGATGAGCGAAGAGTCCTTGCGTCAATTTGTCAATGACCTACTCCTGCCGAAAGTAGCATTTGTCTAACTCCTCTTTTAGACTACAATTTTTCTTAGTGCGTATATTGCCCACCGTGCAATATGTTGCCCCAGATTCAGGGCAAACCATTTTGAAAGTTCATTTATATGCCCCAAATCTGGGACACGTTTATGCACACCGGGCATAAGTATGCCCTGAATCTGAGGCATGTTTCTGCACCCTGGGCATAGATATGCCCTGAATCTGAGGCGTGTTTCTGCATCCCGTGCATAGATATGCCCTGAATCTGAGGCAAGTTTCTGCACCCTGTGCATAGATATGACCTGAATCTGAGGCAAGTTTCTGCACCCTGTGCATAGATATGCCCTGAATCTGAGGCAAGTTTCTGCACCCTGTGCATAGATATGCCCCGAATCTAAGGCAAGTTTTTGCACCCTGGGCATAGGTGCGTCCCAGATTCCGGGCTGGTTTTTCAAGTTTTTGGATGGTCTGTTTCGGATTGGGGACCTATCATTTTGACCTGTAAAAAGTCAGCCTCAAATCTGGGAGAGAATATTCCGACCTCGGAAAATCGTGTCCCAATTCTGGGTGAAGAAACACCGCCCCCGGAGAAATATGCCTTGAATCTAAGGCAAGAAATACTGACTTCGGGAAATTATCCCTCAAATCTAAGGCAAGGTATTTCGACCCCAGAAAAGTCTGAACCAGTTTTTGGGTGAAGAAATCCCGACCACAGGAAAACATGCCTCAATTCTGGGGCAAGACATTCCGACCCCGGGAAATTATCCCTCGAATCTAAGGCAAGATATACCGACCCCAGAATATCTTCTCCCAGTTTATAGGCAAGATTTTACGGTTTAAGAATGGCCTGCCTCCACAACACAGGAACGATGTACATGAGGGTCATGATATATGTTGGCCTGTTTTGGACAAAAACTATTTATCAGTCAAGTATTACGATCTTTCCGCCTCCTGGACCAAACACAAAATCACCAATCAGACACATTGATCGAAGATTCAATACAATCAATAATCTAAAACGAAATTCAAAGTCCCATCAAACATGATTTCACGACTACCATTATTCCATGTGAATGTGTATTGGGAGAATCTTACCGTTAGATTCTTGCCATCATTCTTTGCAACCTTCGCAGAACCTTTGACATAAGTACATTTGTACTTGGATGGCCCATAGAGGCATATCTCCGTTGCATCGTCCTCAAAAGAATCATAACCCACCTTGAAATACGATGATGGATTTGTATTGGACGGATAATAGAATCGGAACTCGTCAGACAATGAAGGGACATCGATCTTTAGGAAAGTGGCAATGCTATAACTCTCCCATGTTCCCATCAAACTCATCCATTCGAGATAATCACTATTGTACTCATGTAGGGTTCCGTCAATTGTGATGGTAAAGGCCGCATTGGAGCCACCGCCTCCACCGATTTCTTCATCATCACTACCGCTACTACAAGCGGCAAGACTCCATGCTATAACCATTATGGCGAGCATCATCAATATGGAATAGACCTTTTTCATGATTTTTGTAATTGATTTGTTTTGTCACTGCAAAGTTACATAAAAGCAATGAGAACACCAAAGAAACTGGAATAATAATGGTGCTATTCTCCCGAACAGCACCACAAAAGGCTTATGTGAGGAAACTATCCTCATGTTTTGATAATTATAATCACAAACTATTAATACCAACCATGAACATGATAAACGACCCTTGGACGACGTTTCGCATATTCAACAGCAACATCTCGGACAGCCTTTATCGTTGCAATATTTGTATCCCTCTGAGCCTTTATCCTCATTTGGGTTTCTGTACTACGGTTGTTTTCACGAACCATTTCCATCTCTCGTTCGTGAGCCAATTGACGCTGATGTGCAGCCCACTCTCTATTGTTCAGTTGTTCCATCCGCTCTGTTACAGATTGCATAAACTTATGAGCCTCAGCATAGCAACTAGCATTTGCATCAATCTGAGTTATTAAGTCAGCGACTTGATTAGCCGTTGATTCATTTTGTTCTGATGCCCAAACCGATTTGGCCTGAAGAAATAAGTCAGACGATTTGTTGTCTACCATCTTGCCATTAACTTTACCTAAAAGCGTTTGCACATCATTATAATAGGAACATTCCTGAGGTATAAGACACAACTCATAAGCTGCTTGTTCAAGATTCTTGCCAGTGATACCGGCACGGACAGAAGACAATATTTGCTCTTTATTCTTTTCATAATACTCAATTATCCTCGCACTCCCTTTTCCAACAAATTCAGTCATTTGCTGTGATTTAGCCTGCATATTCTTGACAGCATTTCTATACGCCTTCTCTTCTGTATTTCCAACGCCTTTAGTACGGAAAGACTGACTTATGAATTTTGTGCCAGTTTCTCCATCTCCCAAATACAGATGGATATCTAAAACGTATGCTATCTGTGTCGGAGATGTGGATAAAACATTCTTCGACTCTTCCGTAACATTACAGGTTAGTATAAAGCGAGATTGTCCCATCTGACTCTGAATTCCATTTTGGGAGATAATATTGTTTAACTTCTGAGTAAGTATCTCACAAATACCATCTGGCATTGCTGAGCAATTACCATCATCAATAAATGGCGTAATCTGAATCTGTGCCATTGATGTACCGAAGCACATCAATGACACAATTATACATTGGAACTTTCTCATCTACTTTCCTCCTATAACAATTGTTGCCTGCCCTAACCCTTTCATCATCAATTTTGCAGGAACATCAAGAGTCTTTAACTTATTGATAAGTCCACGAGTCCAACGCCTTGCATCCATTGCACGCTGGTTTTCATCAAACAGAGGGATGCGAACCTGCTCAAAATACATAAAGTTCTCTGTAGCATCCGTAGTATTAAAACGCCCTTTCACCGTATTGGCAGAAACCCAATCTTCAATAATGTCACTTAACTCCGTGCCATCAAACTCTGACTCCAAGTCATACTCTGAATCATCCCATTTCTTTACTCTTAACGTAATCTCTCGTCCATTCTCGAACATATCATCAAAATGGTTTTGCAACTGAGTTGTGAAAGTTTCAAGATGATTGGCAATAGATTCTTCTATAAGTACGGGAAGTTCTGCGGAAAAAGTCGGATCACCAGTACCCTGACAAGCAGCAATCTGTTTATTCGTATAAGCATCTATTCCTTGAAGATTGAATGTCAAAGAATATTTTGGTCCCGTTCTGTTCACCAACCATGTCACTTGTAAGATGATGTCACTTTTTGAGGTCTTTTTAAGACGGTCAACAGGTGATTCTGCCACATCAGCACCAGACTTTGAAGTCAACAAAGCGTCTTCAGCACTTTCCTGATTCAAACTTTTTAATTCCTGCTCCATCAGTTTCAATGGAAAACCACAATCAGCCATCATCTGTCCAATAACAGTTATACCTGTCAATAATTGTGGGTCATTCTGTAACGCTTTTTTATAATCAGGAACCATTTCAGTTGTTCCTTGATTATTAAAAGAAAGCATATATCCGTGTTGATTACAATACAAATCACTTGGCACAACCATTAAAGTTGGCTTCTTAGCCTGTGAGAATGCCATCAATGACAAACCAAGCCCAAACAATATAATAGAAAATCTTTTCATACTCAAAATCCGCTATTAAGTCCCTTTATAACCTTATCAGTTTCTAATTGCTTACGCAAATCATTATAAGATATTACTACTATCTTACCAATTTTATAGAGTTTGCCTACTTTTATCAAACTATTCTGCTCTACATAACTATTCAAGGCAACACGAGAATATTTGGCGTACTTTGCATCTCCAAAGAAATCGTCAAAGTAATCCTTATGATTCTCATAACCATCTTCTACTAAGGCCTTGCGCCCTTTCATACGACCAGAATCTGATACGCCCTTAAATAATACGCCTTTTATCGCATTCATTTTTGCGACATCATCACTTACCTGAGGCTTTTTGTTGTAAGACCATACTTTAACAACTAAAGTACCTGGTTCACCAACCTCTGCCATCTCAATCTCATACCGACTATCATCCACCTTGTCTTTGGCAGAAACAAATGATATGGCTAATAAAACCATCATCATTAACAGAACTGATTTCTTCATATTTCACTTGATTTGTCGAATTAACATACCTGGTGCGAGTTTTGCATCATCTCCCTTAAAATAAGTCTTTCCTACAGGCTCCTCTTCTTGTCCCAAAACATATTCATTATCAAAGATTGGTTTCTTTTTATCAATCTTTAAAGTAGTTACTTTCTTATAGTCATAGCGATTCTTTTTCTCGTTATAAGTTCGTTCTAAAACCTCAAATACAGATGACGGTTCAACACCTTCTTTTGTGCCAATAAAAGCAGTTATTTCTGATTTATCAACATCTATCAAGGGAGCTTTCACTCGAAAATCTTCAAACTTTCTTTGAAGATAGGTTAATGATTTATCTATAGCCCTTATAGTAGCCTCACCAGCAACCAAGTAGTTACCTTCCGCTCCTTTTCCTGTTCTCTCTTCGTATTTTACCGATGGGCTATGTTGAAATCCAACGTATTCCATCTCAAAATCATCACTATTTAATAAATCGGAAACGGGAGCATTATAATATTTTGCAATAAACAAGTCTTCCAAATCTTTATTCCATTTTAATCTAAACAAATAGGTAGTTGCTTTAACATCAAAACCAGAAACATTCTGTATTCTATCATCATATTCTTTCTGTGCCAAACTTCCTAATTTTGATTCGGTTCCGAACAGTTTAGCACTTACTTTCTTATTTCCCTTATTAATATCTTGGGAAGTCAAATAATCGAAATACGTAAATGAAACATATGTATGAGATAACAACTCCATACCTGCATCTGCTAAAATCGCACGGCCTCTAACAGACTCCTTTGCACGTAATTTTTCTAATTCAGAAGCGCTATAAACACCACGATCCTGAATTAGTTTTACATTATAATAAGACCCGTCTTCTTGAATATTTGACGCATTAAACCACCTTGCTAATAATATATTTGCAATTCTGTGGTCTTCTAAGAACTGGGTAAGTCGATTGGGTAATTGATCTATCAACTCTTGCTGATCTGATGCCTCTCTAAGACTTTCTTTCATACCTGCTTTTGTTTTAGCTAATTCTGCATCATAATCAAGGCCTTGAGCCTTAGCCAAAGTTCTACCCATTTTTTCAAAAAAACCTTGTTTCGGCTTATTCTTTCCTTTAAGTTCAATCTTTCGCACTTCTACAGTTCTATCAATACCAATATCATGGGAATCATATTTTGTTGGAACTGCATATTTTTGACATGCAAAATCTACAGTCCTTAATGAATTGATATCAATTTTACCAACATCAGTAATAAAGAATGAACATAAAGAATTACGGCGATACGGATCACCTTTTGATTGTGCACTAATTAAAACACATAAATGTAATAACACTGAAATTAATAGTATTTTCTTCATATTGTTTGTTATTAAATTATAAAATTATTGAATCTAATCTCTTAACATCTTCTTCAGGATTAAATGTTTCATTTCCTCTGTGGGAGATAATAAAGATCTTATCCGCATTTTTAACGATTTTATTAGGTAGTTTTCTCGACAAGCTCCGAATACTATTCATATTTCCACCTACAAGAATAAAAACACCATGTTTGAATGGATGAGCAAAAGTTTTATCACTATTGAAAAATTCTGAAATCTTATTCAAATCTGCTATATACGATTTCTTACTTAAATTCTTATTGCGTTTAATCTCACATACTATCTCTTGATGTTCATAATCACCTTGTGAACCATGTAAAACAAAATCAGGATACCTCCTAGTCTGATTCTCAAATCCTTTTACTATTTCACCATGTAGTATAAGTTTCTCTGGATTATTTATGGGATCTTCTAACTTGTTAGCCCACTGACGATACAACTCATAAGCGAATATCCGCTCTAGATGTTTACATTTGACTCCTGCGGAGTTCACGTATTCAACATAATCACTTGTAATTTCTTTAAGTGCGTCAATTAGTAAATCAATCATAGAAATTGTTTTTAGTTTAATAATTAAATAAGACAAAAGAAGTGTGAGCCTTTCGCTATCCTACCGAAGGCTCTGGTAAAACCTGTAAAGAGATAAAAGAAACAGCCCACACCCTTGGAGGATATATTGGATGTGAGCCGTTGATGGCTACACAATTATTATTCCTACCAAGGAGGGAACGTGTTCACTCTACATCTGCTTTACGTTGAAAGTTTACCAGACTTTTCGGTACAGATGAAAGCTAAACGCTTCCTACTATGTCTGCCGCAGACTCCCTGCGACGTTGCAAATATAAGAAAAATTTAGCAAACAACGTTCAATGTGGGCCGTTTTTTTTGCAAAACAACTCCATTTTTTCCGATTTTAGCCACTTCGTATCGATTTTTTCTTCATTTTTTTGCTTTATTTGTTTGTTATACACTCTTTTTCAGATGCTTCTGCCTGCAAATGTACGAAACAAACATTAAAAATGGAAGAAACAGCGCAACCATTTCTTCCATTTAGCATTATTTGTAAATAAGAAACAATTATCACCTATTTGGTAACGCTGAGTAGGCTCACAAAGACCGTCTGTTTAAGTTTCATGTCAAGTGGTGACTGGCCATGACGTTCATTAGTAATACTGAATTCAAATGCCCCACTTGGCACAAATGCATAATCCAACTTGAAGTCAATATTATATTCAACTCCTGAATCGCTTACAAAATAATAATGATCGGGCTTTTCCGATTTCTGCCACACCCTATAAGGTGCATGCAGATTAATGATGTTTAATCTGAGCGTATTCATAGCAATAAGATTTAAGGAGAGTGACTATGCAAAAATCTCTTCCATCGTCATCCCCGACATTCTCATCTCATGAATCTCTTCGAGTTCACGTTGTTTCTCTTCCATGCGCTTTTTCTTGTCTTTAAGGTACTCACGAAAGGCAGCACGAACCTCTTCACGAGTCCTTTTTCTTTTTGTTGTTTCCATACTCTATTTGTTTAATGAAACGTTAACGGTGCAAAGGTAAGAAAAATTTGGCAATGCGCCAAATTATTCGGGAGATTTTTGCTGTTGGCCGTTTTGGCGCATCCGGTTGAAGACATAGCCTACAAGACTCTGGAAACGGGATTCCACATGCTCTATCACAACACTTTCTGGTATATCGGGATATTTCCTTGACAAATCGGCGGCAGCCTGTAACACTTGGGCGTGAAATTCTGAAGATTGCTTACTCCATTGTCGTCCTACCGTCAATGATGGAAAGACAGAATCGCAGAAGGTTGCGATAGTGGAGCGGTAGGCCTTATCCATCATGCGTTCCAGTTCTTCATCAAATGGTCCCAGGTTTTCTTTTTCTGATGACTGTGATATGGGAGTGGGAGTAGTGACAGGAGCGGATGCCTGTGTTTCTTTGGGTTGAGCAGGAATCACGGGAACTATTGGGTCATGATTAACAGGGACTGGCTCTTGATTTTCGGGGGTCAGTCGATTTTCGGGAACAGGAATCTGCTGTACTGGGTTACCAATAGATTCAGGTGTCAATATGTCTCTGGGCAGAGCGGGAACAGATTCAGGCTGATGGGAGAAAAGTGCGACGCCTATAACGATGGCTGCTACCAATGCCGCAAGAATGGCCACAACACGCCAGTATCGCCTTCCATGACTGACATCATGCAGGATTTCTTCTACCGACTGATAGCGGGCTGACGGGTCTTCTGCCGTACAGCGGGCTATCACCTTATTATATAAAGTATGGGCTGGAAGACATTCAAGGATCTTGCCAATGGCGAAAACATCGGTTGGGATCCCCACCACCCCACCCGATAGTTGCTCTGGGGCGGCGAAGGCATTGGTATGGCCTGTGGTATCAGGAAAAAAGTCTGTATAACAACAACCGAGGTCAATGAGTTTGACATCATCGTTGATGCGGGTGAGCAGGATATTGTCGGGCTTCAAATCAAGATGGAGCACCTGATGGCTGTGAAGATAGCCAACGACATCCAGCAACTGACGGATAAACTTATCCGTGTTCTTCCGTTTCGTGAAATAATCGGGTTGAGTAACGAGGCGTTGCGAAAGGGGCTCGCCCTCGACATACTCCATCAAGATACTGTCACTGTCGAGTGAGATATATCGCACCAAGTTAGGATGCTCCAAGCGATAGCCCGTCTCAAACTCTTTGCGAAGGGCTTCATGATAGCGGATATCACCGGCGTATTCGGCTTTCAGGCGTTTCAGGAAATGTAGTTTGCCATAGAGTTTCACACGAAAGGTGTCACAGGTGGCTCCCTGTGTTTCCATCTGCTCAACAGCCTCAAAACGGGACTGACGATCTGAAAACCGCGAAGTGTCCATCATTTACAGGACTTTGACAGACGAGAGGCCAGAGACACGGCCTGCTGTGAACTGACCCATAGACTCGCCATTGCGCCAGACATTGAGCACCAACAGGGGATGATGCAGCACATAGTTCTGGACTTCTACCTCATCGCCTACTTGGAGTTTGCTGTTCTGGCTCTCCACAATCCGATAATGGTTGTTACCAAGATACTGCATCCTCAGCATTCTGTCTGGCAGATAGGTTATCTCGACAATGGCATCTGGCTGCAAGTCGGCAGAGCGGACTTCCTCACCAAAGACGTCAAAGTCAGAGTTTCCCTTATCCTCAATCTGCGCCAGTTGTTCCCAGTGGGCATAGCCCAGATAGCGGGCAATGGCATCAAGAGTACTGGCATGGGGCGTGCGTTCATCCTGGGCAAAACCTACGAGTCGTTTCAGTGTTGTGGCACCAATACGGACACCCGTCTTACTCTCAATGTCGAGTGAGAGGAATTCGCAATCAGAAGGCAGTCGTAAGTCATTACCAGACTTCGCTTTCAACAGTTGTATGATATGAAACGGTAACTTCATTATTGAAGAAGTTAAAGGCCTTCACACTCTTTGACCCATAAGGTATAGGAGGCATCGCTCGGCATGCGCCAGTCACCTCGGGGCGAGAGGCTCACACTACCCACCTTCGGACCGTCTGGCAGACAGGAGCGTTTGAACTGCTGCGTGAAGAACCGGCGGCAGAAGGTGGTGAGCCATTTCTTGATGGTCTCGTCGTCGTAGATATTCTTAAAGGCCTTCTGCGCCATCACGAAGATCTTCTTCGGGCCGAAGCCGTAGCGCAAAAAGTAATAGATGAAGAAATCGTGCAACTCATATGGACCCACCAAGTCTTCCGTCTTCTGCTTGATATGTCCGTGCTCGTCGGCAGGAATCAACTCCGGCGAGATTGGCGTGTCGATGATATCAAGGAGCGTATCCGTAGCCATCTCCCCAGCCACATAACTCACCAGATAACGGATGAGCGTCTTGGGCACACCGGCATTCACGCCGTACATCGACATGTGGTCGCCATTATAAGTAGCCCATCCCAACGCCAACTCAGAGAGATCGCCAGTGCCTACCACCAGTCCGTTCACCTGATTCGCCACATCCATCAGGATCTGCGTCCGTTCACGAGCCTGACTGTTCTCATAGGTGACATCATGCACGTTGAGATCATGGCCTATATCCTCGAAATGCTGTGTGACCGCCTTGGCGATACTGATCTCACGGATGGTGACCCCCAGCGTCTGCATCAGTTTCATGGCATTATTATAAGTACGGTCCGTCGTTCCGAAACCCGGCATCGTGATACCGATGATACCCTTGCGGTCCAGTCCTAACTTATCAAATGCCTTCACGGTGACGAGCAGGGCCAGTGTGGAGTCCAGTCCGCCACTGATACCGACAACCGCCTTCTGGGCATTGATATGATAGAGGCGCTTGGCGAGGCCTCCCACCTGTATGT
Organism: Prevotella sp.; assembly: GCA_017964785.1. Classification (GTDB taxonomy): domain Bacteria; phylum Bacteroidota; class Bacteroidia; order Bacteroidales; family Bacteroidaceae; genus Prevotella. Next base: position 702 of record JAGCRH010000137.1, on the reverse strand, counting down.
TGAGCACCTCCTCGCAGGTCGACTGCATATCTTCCTCCTGCGGAATAAAGGGGTGTGGGTCGATGGTTCGGATGAGTTCAAAACTCTTCGGCACCACGGGTTTCGTCGCCACCTGCACGGCTGTGGCACCCCGCTGGGCATTAATGAAGGTGGTATTCTGTCGGCGCTCCGTGCGCAGTTTCTCCACATCAATCTGATTCACCAGCAACTGGGGCTGCAAAGAGAAGCGTTCTCCCTCAGCCAACAGTTTGCCATTCTCGAATATCATCGCATTGCCACCATAGACCACATCCTGGGTCGACTCTCCAAAGCCGCTACCGGCATAGACATAGCCGCTGATGGTACGTGCACTCTGCTGAGCCAGCAGGGAACGCAAGTAACGGTGCTTGCCTATCAGTTCGTCGCTGGCAGAGAGGTTCAGGATGATGTCGGCACCTGCCAGAGCGAGGTTATTACTGGGTGGGATAGGCGCCCACACATCCTCGCAGATCTCCACGCCAAACATCACATCGTCGCTCGTCTTGAAAATCACCGGCTCAGCACTCACATGCACCCGACTGCCTGCCAGATAGATGTCGCAGGGGTTCAAGTCCTGCGCCGAGGCAAACCAACGTTTCTCGTAGAACTCGCCATAGTTGGGCAGATAGGTCTTCGGCACCACCCCCAGCACCTGTCCGCGCTGGATGACGACGGCACAGTTGT